>DASXEJ010000244.1 GCA_036490175.1 Pirellulales bacterium
GCGATCTTCATCCAGCGGCGGGACCAACTCGCGGATTCGCTGATAGGCCTCTTCCAGTCGTGGCGACGATTTCAGCGGCCGCATCAGGTACAGTCCCTGCGCGGCGGTGAGCAGTTCAATGGCCAGCACGCGGCGCAGCATATCGGCGACGCGGTTGGCTTTCACGCCCGCGATGGGCCCCATCGAGACGTGATCTTCTTGCGTGACGTTGGTGGGAATCGAATCGACGCTGGCCGGGAAGCATTGCGATTTTGCCTCGCTCACTAGCGCCGCGGCCGAGACGTGGGCCATCATGTAACCAGAATTCACACCGCCGTCGTTGACCAGGAAGGTCGGCAGATGCTTGCGCGGGGCGAGCATGGTTTGGCTGATGCGGCGTTCCGAGATATTGGCCAGCGTGGCGAATGCCGACGCCAGCCGATCGCTAACCCGCGCCGGGTAAATGGCGTGGAAGTTGCCGCCGTAGCAAACCGCGTGCTCCTCGGGGAACAACAGCGGGTTATCGGTAACGGCGTTGATCTCGTACTCCAATGTTTTCGTGCTGGTCTGCAATTCGTCCCACACGGCACCATGAACCTGCGGGACGCACCGCAACGAATAGGGGTCCTGAATCCAATGGCTTTCGGCATGATGAGCCGATAGCTGCGATGAGGGGCCGAGCCAGGCCGAGACTTCGCGTCCGCAGGCGATCGTACCGGGATGACCGTGCGCGCGGGTGACCAATTCGGCGCATCCCTTGCGATCTCCGCCCAAGGCTTCGATCGTCATGGCGGCCGCCAGATTGGCGACTTTGAGCAGATATTGCCCTTCGTACCAGGCCTTTACGGCCAAGGCCGTGGAAAGGTGGGTGCCGTTGATCAGGCTTAAGCCTTCTTTGGGGCCCAATTCCAGCGGGGCCACGCCAATGCGAGCCAGAGCGTCGCCGGCTGGCATCGTTTCGATGCGATCGCCGACAGGCATCGTGCAACGGCCTTCGCCCAAGAGGGTCAGCACCGTGTGCGCCCCCGGAGCAAGATCGCCCGACGCTCCGACGCTTCCCTGTGACGGGACTTCGCCCAAGATGCCCGCTTCGAGCACTCGGGTAATCGTGTGCAAAGTCTGCACGCGAACCCCGCTATGGCCGCGGCAAATCGTGTTCAAGCCGATCAACCACATGGCCATCACGATATCGCGCGGCAGCAGGTCGCCGACGCCGCAACAGTGGGAACGAACGATGTTTTTTTGCAGGGCGACGATACGCTCGGGCGGAATGACGACATTGGCGAAGAAGCCGAAGCCGGTATTCACCCCGTAAACGGGCTCTTCCGAGGCCACCAGCTTGTCGAGCAAAGCACTGGCCTGGGCCACGCGGTCGAGCGCTTCGGGGGCAAACGCGACCTTGAGGTGCGATCGTGGATGAAGGGCCTGCAAGGCTCCCTTCCACAACGTTTCGGGGCCGAGCGGCTCGCCACCGATTTCGAAGGGGGCGCCGTTCGAGCGAGCCTCTAGAGCCGCTGGCTTTTTGTCAGAGTCGCGGCGTCCGTTCGACTGATGGGCGGGCTGAAGCATCAATATCTCGCGTTGCGGCACCCCGGAATGCTTCCTTGCAGCCGCGATCCGTCGCTAAAGTGTTATCCAAACTACGCAATCAGCTCCTTCTTCTTATAGGATCACATCTTATGTAACCGAAAAAGTTTGTCAATTATTGACAGATGCAGTGCTAGCAGGCATGACCGCCTGCGAATCGGCAGCTGGCATAAGCGCGAAAGCACCTCGCGGCACTGAGGAACCATCCGCCCGAGACTTGGGGATACGGGCACCGATCACCAATCATGTCAGCGACTTGCGAAGAGCCGTCGGCGGAGAGCCTGGCCTGTCTGCGTGACGAGGATTCGGCCGAACCAGCATGTGACGCGCGGAACAGCTCTTGGCAGTGGGAATTTTACCCTACCGACCCAATCATTTAAATAGCTGCAAATCCATTCAAAACACGTATTTGTGTCATATTGACTAACCGATAATGTTGATTTATATTCGTCGGATTACCTAGCTGTGTAGACTAGTCATTCTTCCCAGTCTGCTGTGGGAAATGCTGCGTCGGAACGGAATCCGCTTCCCGCTCGTACGACTGCTGCAAAACCTGCGAACTGGTGCGATGAAGTATCTGTTGCTGACCGGTGCGACCGGCTTGGTTGGTCGTTACCTGCTCCGCGATTTGTTGGCCGAGGACGTGCCCGTAGCGGTTCTTGTCCGCTCGACGCGCTTTGAATCCGCGGCGCAACGCATCGAAGCCATCATGGAGCGCTGGGAACAGCTGGCAGGGCGCTGCCTGCCGCGGCCCGTGGTGCTCGAGGCGGATCTGCGCGAGCCTCTACTGGGGCTGGCCGAAGGATCGCGCCGCTGGATCGCCGAAAACTGCGATCGCGTGTTGCACAATGCTGCCAGCATGGTCTTCCGCGAGGACAAGCATGGCGAGCCTTTTCGGACGAATGTCGACGGCATGCGGAACATGCTGGCCGTCTGCCAGGAGATGGGCTTGCGGCGGTTCCACCATGTCTCGACCGCCTATGTCTGCGGACTGCGGAATGGCCGCGTTTTCGAGAACGAATTGGATCTCGGGCAGGAGAACGGCAACGTCTACGAGGTGAGCAAGCTGGCGGCCGAAAAGCTGCTGCGGGCTGCGGATTTTCTCGATCCACCCAGCGTTTACCGCCCGGCCAGTGTGGCCGGCGATTCACTGACCGGCTACACGACCTCGACACACGGTTTTTACCTGCCGCTGCAGTTGGCCTACATCATGGCCGACAAGGTTCCGACAGCGCTGATGGGCGAGCACTATTTCAAGCTCTTGGGCCTGGAAGGTAACGAGGGTAAGAATCTGGTCCCTGTCGACTGGCTGTCGGCTGCGATCGTCCACCTGGTGACCCACCCACAGTATCACGGCCAGACCTACCATCTGACCAACCCCGAGCCGGTCACGGTTTCGCTCATCCAGCAGGTGATCAGCGAGGCGATCGAGAAGTTCTCGACCAAGCGGTTCGTCGGCGAGTTGACCGCGGAAGAAATTGCCTCTTACGACGAGTTGTTCCGCCACTACATGGAGATTTATCGATCTCACTGGCGCGACGATCCAAAGTTCGATCGCACGAACACCGACCGCGCACTGGCCACGCTGCCTTGTCCGGTGATCGATCACGACATGCTGCTGCGTATTGCCGGTTATCCGGTGAAGCACAACTTTGCGCTAAAGCGCAGCGAGCCATCGCAGGCCGGCTGGCAACCCCAGGAGCATCTCGAGCGCCTGGTGGGCGGCGAGCCTCACAGCCACACGCACGTTGGCGGCGGCAACGCGCACGATCCGGCAGCGACAACCGTGGGGCTGCAGGTCACGGGGAGCGGCGGGGGGCAGTGGCGATTAGTGGTCCGCGATGGAAATATCGTCGGTCTCGAATTGGGGCTGGGTCCGGCGGATCGGGCCAGGTACTACTTGAACTCGAGCACATTTTCATCGCTCGTGCAGGGGCGGTGTTCGGTTGAACAATCCATTAGTTCAGGGCGGATTGTCATTGAAGGTAGCGACAGTGCCGGCGGCGGTGACCAGGACTTTGTCAGGATTCTCGAGACGATCGTCTCGGCAACCTGATGAATCCGTCACGCGGCTGGTGCGCTCTCCAAGAGATGCTGTAACGGCCGGGGTAGAGTCCGCCCCTCTGCGCACAAGACAGCAATGAGAGTGATCAAAGGTATTTGAACATGCAAATTCCCGTGGGACGCACCGACGTGCCCGTCGCCGTCATTGGCATGGCTTGCCGATTGCCCGGCGCCGACAATCTCGAGCAATTCTGGCAACTTTTGGTCAGCGGCGGCAGCGCCGTTGTCGAGTTGCCCCCCGACCGGCTCGATCAGGAGTTGTACTACGACCCACGGCGCGGGCAGCGCGGCAAGAGCTACGCCAAGCTGGGCGCGATCGTATCGAGCCGCAAGTTCGATCGCGGGCAGTGCGCCATGCCGGCGCAGTTGGAACGCAGTGTCGACAATGCCCACCTGCTGATGTGTCAGACGGCGGCCACGGCCTGCCGCCACGCAGGTCTGGATCCATTTCAACTGCCGCTGCGCAATACGGGTGTCTTCATCGGTCACGCACAAGGGAGCGATCTGGCCGGCGAATACACGATGGGAACCTGTATCGAGGAAGCCGCGCAATTTCTGCGCGAGGTGCCCGGATTCCTGGAATTGGCCCCGGCGGCGCAAGAGGCGATCCTGCGCGACCTGATCACCACCGTGCGGGCCCAGATGCCGCAGCGGTCGGCCGACTCGCCCGACGTGGCTATCAACATGGTGGCCGGCACTATCAGTAAAGCGTTTGGGCTTTCCGGTCCCTTCATGGCCGTGAACTCGGCATGCGCCTCGTCGTTGCAGGCCACGATGTACGGCGTGCGGGCCTTGCAGTTGGGTCGCATCGACATGGCGATCGTCGGCGGCGCCTCGGATTGCAAGTCGGATTCGATGGTGCTGTTTTCGCACGCGCAATCGATGAGCGAGACCGGCTCGCGCCCCTTCGACTCGGGCGCCGACGGTTTGATCTGCTCCGAGGGGTACGTATCGCTGGTGCTCAAGACGCTCGATCGTGCGCTGGCCGATGGCGATCCGATTCAGGCCGTGATCCGCGGCCTGGGGGCCTCGTGCGACGGCAAGGGAAAGAGCCTTTGGGCGCCGCGCAAAGAGGGGCAAGTCAAAGCCATGGCCCGCGCTTACCGCAACGGCCTGGACATGGCGACGCTGCAATACATCGAGGCCCACGCCACGTCGACCAATCTGGGTGATGCGACCGAGTTGAACGCTTTGGGCGAAATCCTCTCCGAGAAATTTCCCGCCGGTAAAAAGATCCCGATCACCAGCGTCAAAGCGAACATCGGTCACGCCTTGGAGTCGGCCGGACTCTCGAGCGTCATCAAGACGATCCTCTGCCTGCAACATCGCACCTTCGTGCCGGCGATCAATATTCAGACGCTGAACCCCAAGATCAATTGGGAGTCGGCGCCGTTCTATATTCAGCGCGAGCTGGCCGCCTGGCCCGAGCAACAGGGCGGCTTGCCCCGTCGCGCGGCGGTGAATGCGTTTGGCATCGGCGGCTTGAACGTCCACATCGTGCTGGACGAGTTTACCGAGGCGCATCGGCAAATGGCCGCCGCGACCCGGCAAGCGCCGAAGAACGAAGATGCCGTGGCCGTGATCGGCATGGGCTGCATCCTGCCGGGGGCCGCGCATGTGGCGATGTTCAAGGAATTGCTGGCCAGCGGACGCGATCCGAAGAGCCACGCCCCGGTCGAGCGGATGCCGGCGGCGCTGGTACACGAGCCGGGCCCGTTTAAGCCGTATCGCACCCCGTCGACATTAGGCGGGTATATCACCGATTTCTCGTACGATTGGCGTCGGCACAAAGTGCCTCCCAAGCAGGTGGCCGAGGCCGATCCGCTGCAGTTCATGCTGCTGGACGCTGCCGAACAGGCGCTGGTCGATGCCGGCTACGACAAGAAGGCCTTCGATCGCGAACGCGTGGGCGTGATCGTCGGCACCGAGTTCGGCAGCGATTTCTCCATCCAACTCGAGATGGGACTTAAACTGCCGCACGTGCAGAAGCAACTACGCCAACTGCTGGCAGCCCGCGGCGTGGGGGCCGCGCAAGCGGCACAAATCGCCGAACAGTATGGCGACGCCGTGTTGAAGCATTGGCCCGCACTGGTTGACGAAAGCGGCAGCTTTAGCACCAGCACGCTCGCCTCGCGGATCACGAAAACGATGAACCTGATGGGCGGGGCCACCTCGCTCGATGCCGGCGCCGCTTCGGGCGCTGCCGCGGTCGGACAGAGCATCGACGCGCTGTTGTCCGGCGATTGCGACATGATGATTTGCGCCGCCGGCCAACGCTGCCTGTCGCTAGCCGCCTTTGAAGGGATGGCCTCGGTCGGTGTCCTGGCTACGGCGGATGCGCCGTTAGGACCGTTCGATGCTTCGGCCCAGGGCGTGGTGCCGGGCGAGGGCGTGGGCGTCGTGCTGCTCAAGCGACTTTCCGACGCCCGTCGCGATGGTGATCGCATCCATGCCATCATTCGCGGCGTGGGCGCAGCGCACAGTCACTCGGGTGAGGAATCGCAGCGCGTGGCGGTCGAGCGGGCTCTCGAAATTGCCAACGTGGTGGCGGCCGATGTGGCCGTTATCGAAATCGACGGTTCCGGTTTGCGCGAAGAGGATCAAGAGCAGGTGCGTGCCTTGCTGACCGTGTATGGTCGCGAACCGCGCGCCGAGCCGCTATTGCTGGGTTGTGTGACCGGACAGATTGGTCATACCGTCGGTGCCTCGGCGATGGCGGGGTTGATCAAAGCCAGCCTGCAGGTCGAGTCGGGCGAGATGCCGGCCACGTTCGGCGTGAGCACACCGCTGGCGATCTTGCAGGAAAACGCGGGCCTGATTCGCACTTCACAAGCGCGTGAGGCAGTGCGGCACACCACGCACGATGGACGACGCATGGCCGGAGTTATGTCCTACGGCAAAGGTTTGGCCTATCACATTGTGTTGGAACGAGGCGAGAAGGTGCCGGTGGCCGTGTCGGCCGTGGCGCCCGCTGCCGCGAAGAAGCCTATTAGCGCCGCGCAGGCGCCTGTCACGGAGGTTGTCTTGTCGACTGCAAATCCTGTAAATCAGTGGCGCATTCTGCGACTTGGCGCGGCGACCCCTACGGAGTTGGCCGCCAAGGTTCAAGCCACTTTGGCAGACTGTGCCGGCGCATTCGCCGCAGCACCTAGTATTTCGTTCGCGCCTGAGCACCGAGTGCGTCTGGCCGTTGTGGCCGGCAGTGCCGAGATGTTGTCGCAACGCTTGCAGACGGCCGCCAAGCAAATGGGGAATCCGGCGGCGCTACCGGTGCTGGAACAACAGGGTTGTTTCTATCGCCAGGTGGGTGCAGATCGCCCGCGTGTGGCCTTCGTGTTCCCGGGACAGGGGTCGCACTATGCCGGCATGCTGCGCGAGCTGGTGCGCGAGGTGCCCGCCGCGGCTGCCAAGATGCAGGAAATCGACGCGGTCATGACTCGCCGCGGATTGCAGACGTTCGCGCAAATGGCTTGGGACAATCCCCAGCAACTAGGCGCCGATGTGTGGGTGACACAGGTCGTGATGCTGCTATCGGACATGATCGTTCATGCGGCGGTGACGGACCTGGGCGTGCGGCCCGACTTGCTCACGGGGCACAGTTATGGCGAATACGCCGCGCTGACAGCGGCGGGGGCCTGGGATCTGGATTCGGTCATCACGGCGGCCCGCGCGCGGTATGACGGCATTGAGGCCACGCCGACGGCGCGCGGTACGATGATGGCAACCACCGCGCCGGCCGAGCTGATCGAGCAGTTGGCAGCGACGTTGGCCGATCGTGCTTACCCGGCCAATTTCAACGCGCCCGATCAAACCGTCGTCGGCGGTCGTCCGGAAACCTTGCAGACGCTGGCGGGGCTGCTGGAATCGCGCGGGCATAAGAGCCAACTGCTGCCCGTGCCTTGCCCCTTCCATACGCCGCTGATGGCCGGAGCCGGCGCGATCTTGCGAAAGACATTGGACACGTTGCGGATCAATCCGCCGCGCGTGCCGTTTGCCTCGACCGTGACGAATCGGTTCGTGGCCGAGCCGGATGATATCCGCACGAACCTGGCGGCGCAGCTCACCACGGCCGTGCGCTGGGTCGACCTGATCAACCGGCTGGCGGCCGAACGCGAGACGGTGTTCGTCGAGATCGGTCCGCAGCAAGCCTTGACCCGGCTGAACCGCCGCATTCTGGACGGCCGCAACGTGGCAGGCATCATCGCCTGCGACAATCCCAAGCGCCCCGGCGTGGAGCAATTGTTCCACGTGCGGGCTCTGTTGGAATGCACCGGCGCGATCGACACTCCCACGCCCATCCTGCAATCGATGCCCGCGCAGGCCTCGGTTGCGACGGTGGCACGCGGCGCGATCGCGCACGTCGATGCAACGGTGCGACGACGAGACAAGATGCGCGACACCGCGAAGAAAGATGCGCCGGCCGGAGCCAACGGACATGGCGTCGCCGGAGCAACCGCACATCCGGGCGAAAACGGAGCCAACGGTTCATCCTCGGTCGGTCATCTGCCGCTGCCATCCACACCGAATACCAATGGCAACGGGAACGGTCACGGAAGTGCCTCACATGGCGAATCCGTGGCGGCTGGCGTGGCGGCTAGAAAACCGGCCGCCACGGCGCATCCTGCGGTCCCGACGGCAGTGGTTCCTCCGGTCGCTGTACCGAAGGCAGCGCCGCCTGCCGCACCTCCTGTTGCTCCAGTTCCAGTCGCCCCGGTTGCCGCAGTGGCACCACAGGTGGTTCCACAGCCGGCCGCGGCGGCGCCTGTGGCTGTCCCCTCGGCCGAGCTAGAAAAGTTCCTGATCAACTTCGTGGTCGAGCAGACGGGCTACCCACCGGAAGTGGTCGAGCTGGACGCCGATCTGGAAGCGGATCTAGGGATCGACAGCATCAAGAAGGCGCAACTGTTCGGCGAGCTGGCCGAGTACTTCGACGTGCAGCCGACAGAAGGGATGACGCTCGACGACTTCCCTACGCTGCGGCACGTGTTGAACTTCCTGGCCGCCGCCCCGATGAAGGGGGCCGGTGCCGATGTTGTCGCCGCTACCGCGCCGGTCGTTGCACCAGTCGCTCAAGTGGTCGCGCCTCCTGCAGCTGTTCCGCCTGTTGAGGCCGTGGCTCCGCAACCGGTTCCACAACCTGCCGCGGCGGCGCCCGCGGCCGTCCCTTCGGCCGAGTTGGAAAAGTTCCTGATCAACTTCGTGGTCGAGCAGACGGGCTACCCACCGGAAGTGGTCGAGCTGGACGCCGATCTGGAAGCGGATCTGGGTATCGACAGCATCAAAAAGGCGCAGCTGTTTGGCGAGCTGGCGGAATACTTCGACGTGCAGCCGACCGAAGGGATGACGCTCGACGATTTCCCGACGCTGCGGCACGTGTTGAACTTCCTGGCCGCGGCGCCCATGAAGGGTGCCGGTGCCGATGTTGTTGCAACTGCAGCGCCGGTCGTGGCGCCTGTAACGCCAACAGTCGCGCCTGCTGTTGCTACTCCGTCCGCGGCTCCGGTTGCCGCTTTTACGCCGCAACCAGTTTCCCAACCCGCCGTTCCTGCCGCTGCTCCGGCTGGCGTTCCGTCGGCCGAGTTGGAAAAATTCTTGATCAACTTCGTGGTCGAGCAGACGGGCTACCCACCGGAAGTGATCGAGCTGGACGCCGATCTGGAAGCGGATCTAGGGATCGACAGCATCAAGAAGGCGCAACTGTTCGGCGAGCTGGCCGAGTACTTCGA
>DASXEJ010000245.1 GCA_036490175.1 Pirellulales bacterium
AAATGGAGAGCAAGTCCAGCTACTTAGCCGCGAACTCGATGCCGCGGAGACCGGCGAAATCCTCGACGGCTTGCAACAGCGGTTGAACACGCTTGCACAACAACTGGACGTCGGCGTCTATCAGGTCCTAGGGCAAGTTCCGGCTGAGGCCGACGTGATCGGCCGCGGGCGAACTCTGCTCTCGGTATTGGTGTACGATCCGCGAATTGCACAATCGCCGAATGTGGGCTACTAATGGTTCTCTACAGCGCGAATATGCGGTAATCAGCTGCTCGACGCCCGTTCGCGCTAAAGCAGTTTTCCTTCGGTCCGCGGCGGTCGTCATTCTGAATCGGTGAGATTCGGGCTGCGAATACAAAGCTGCGGGGAGACTTTTTTATTGCGTTTTGATTATGAAATACGACGACGCATCCTGGCACTACGGAGGTAAGTTTCCCAAAGATCTGCCCGACGAAGCGGCGGCGACGCATACTGGGATGTTTGTCGTGTGGGCGTTTCTGTCGGGCCTGGCAGGTGATGTGCACCTTGATTTCCCAGACCTAATATCAAGTTTACAGTCGCGTCAACTGACGCCCGGTGCATTCTTCCTGCAAACTTGCGACGGCAAATTCACCGATGAGGACTTGAACGCCGAGGGCAATTCCTTCGCGCAGTCATACTTCGACTTCGAGACGGGGCAATATCTCACCGACTACGAAGCAACTCTAGGCGTCGGACTTTCGGAACTCTACTACGTGAAGGATTCCTGGGAAAACTTCGACATCCTGAAACCTGTACTCGATCGTCGGTATCAGGAATGGAAAACCGATCGCCATTCGTAACGTCGCAATTAGCGACGAGAGCTCAATCAAGCAACACCAGTGCGTCGCTAAGTTCGTTCGCACGTGGTACGGTGGGCGGGAAGTGCGCGGCCAGGCAGGCGCCGGCTGCGTCTATGGTTGCCGAGAGTGCCGCGGTGGGATGGTCTTGTTTCATTCGCTCGACGAGCCGCCGGCAAAGGTCATCGAGCGCAGGCTGGCCGACCTTTTGCAACACGGCTTCGTCGGCAACGATCGCCGCGGTGCGCTCGAACAGCGACACGTAAATCAGGATGCCGGATCGTGTCGCGGTACGGCTGATTCGCCGGTCGTGAAACACTTGTACGGCGCGGGTCCAAGTTTCGTCGCGGCGTTGCACGCCGGAAACAAACAGCCGCCGCAATCCGTCCAGGCGAGTCGCCGCGGCGGCGCCGGCAAAAAAGCCAATGACTACAGCTGCCGCTAGCGCAACGGTCTGCCCAATGCGCGAGGGCTCGTCCCAGCCGTCGGGCTCGGGGAATTCGACGTTCCAGACGGTCGCCACGCAGACGAGCGCGACAATGGCCGTCCACAGGCCTACCAGATCCTCGGCCCGATCGTAACGGCCGCTAGCGGCGGCAATCACGGGCACAATCTCGGCCGACGTTTTCGATTCGGCAGCCGCCACGGCCTCGGCCACTTGGCGACGATCGACCGCGCTGAATCGCTGGCTGGGGCGCTGCATCGGCGTGCTTTCGGATCCGGGGTACGAGACGAGAAGAGCTGTTTTACCAGGAACCGGTGGCGCCACCGCCGCCCGAGGATCCACCGCTGAAACTGCTTGGGGATGACGAGGAGGACGTGTCGACCGACCCGCCCGACGAGAATCCGCCACCGTGCGACATGCCGCCGTCGGAAAAATGGGAAGTCGTGTGCGAGAACATGCTGTTGTCTTGCTGCCAATTGTGGCGCGACATCTCGTACAGTCCCCAATTTTGCCAGCCGAAGGGGCCACCCCACCAGGAATTGTTCGTGACGTGCCGGGCACCCAGGCCACGTCGCCGCATGCCTGGTGCTCCCGACGCCACCGATACGGCCTTGCCGATGATGACCACAATGAAGACCACCGCGCCGACGAGGATCAGCATTGCGGTTGCCAAACCGTTCGAGGCACGCGGCGGCTGTACCATGTGTTGAGGCCACGGCTGGGGGAATTGTTGCTGGAAGTGTGGCAATGGCCTATTGACGTGCGGTGCCACGGTGTGTGGGGCGTTATGTGGTGGCACGATGGCGGGCGGTGTGGCGGGGGGCAATCCGCTGGCGGCAGCGGCCGGGCGAGCGCCTGACTGCTCGCGTGCCAAAGCGTCGAGTGCCTTGACCCCGGCCAGGATCCCGCCCGAGTAGTCGTTTCGTTTGAAATGCGGCACGATCTGATTCTGCATGATGCTTTGGCACTGTCGATCCTGATCGCGCCGCCAGCTGGCGCCTAATTCGATACGCGCCTTGCGATCTCCCTTGGAGACCAACAACAGGATGCCACGATTCCATTCCTGCCCGTTGACTTCGGCGGGACCAATCTGCCATTGATCAAATAGCAGATTCGCGAACGTTTCGATCCGCAGCTTGAACGGGCTGTGGTCCTTCATCGATTCGATCGTCACGACCACGATCGGTATGGATTTGTCAGCGACCAGGCGCGCCGTGATTTGCTGGATTTCTTGCTCGTCGGACTCTTTGAGCAGGTGGGCCAGATCCTGCACCAAGTCGTGCTCGGCAGGCCGCGAAATGTTAATCGCCGTATCGTCGGCCGAGGGCAACTCTTCGGCACATAGCAGATGTCGCGATGGAAAAGCAGTTACCGCGAGCAGCGCCAAGAAGGTTCCCAAGCTGAATCGCAGAGCCATGCCCAGTGCTCCTTGGACTTTGTTGCGACGCTTACGATGTGAAGTTCGAGGTGGTCACCACCTCCTGATGACGGGCGCGCACGCATTATACCATTGCGACCCTTGCCACGCCGCTTTGTCGTAAAGCAGGCCTACGGAGCGACTTGTCCGTGGCAACACAAATCTCTACGCCGGTGGACGTTCGGCCGCTCGGGGAATTCAGGAATTCTTTGCAACCACGAATCACACGAATAAAGAACGAAGCAATGAGGAAGGGAGTATTACAAAACTCTTGCTGTTTTCTTAATCGTGCTATTGGTGTGATTTGTAGATCGCGTTCCGAATTCAGTGGATTGAACGAGGATCGATCTGGCGAATGCGATCGCATGGCTTTCCGCGTTTACTAGATGGGAAGCGCGACCACTTCGGCCGATCCGACTGATGAACCGAGTTTCGCGCCCGGAGTGTTTGTCTCGCGGCGGACATAGGCGAATGCCAGTGGCGCCGTCAGTCGTGGAGAGAATGTGGCCGAGGTTACGCGACCCACCACTTTGCCACTGTCGTCGGTTAGGTCTGTACCGGCGGCAGGTAATTCTGCTCCCGCGAAACGGACGCCGACCAGCGTACGGTTGACATGCCCGAGCGCGTCGAGGCGGGCCACGGTCTCTTGACCGATGTAGCACCCCTTCACGAAGCTGATCGCGCGGGCGTCGCGGGCGATCTCTTGCGGAAGATTGGCATCGGTAATATCGGGCCCGAAATAAGGCGTGCCGGCCTCGATGCGCGCCGTCTCGACCGCTGCGGATCCACAGGGGCGTGCGCCGGCTTGCAATAACGCTTGCCATAGCTTCGGTAATTCACATCGCTCTGCGG
Organism: Pirellulales bacterium; assembly: GCA_036490175.1. Classification (NCBI taxonomy): domain Bacteria; kingdom Pseudomonadati; phylum Planctomycetota; class Planctomycetia; order Pirellulales; species Pirellulales bacterium. The sequence goes on from DASXEJ010000245.1 coordinate 3,533, forward strand.
AGAGCAAATACCCGTGTGGTTGTGTGATTTCGACGCGGCGAAGCGAGACGTCGACGCCGGCGCATTGCGTCAGCACATTGCCCAGAGGCTGCTGGGGCAAATCGCCCGCGAGAGGTTGAAGAATTGCGTCGCTGCCTGGTCCGGCCAGCAGCAGTTCAGCCCACGACTCACTGCGATCAGCCAGCTCCACTTTTTCGCGGATCAGGTAACGATCGAGATGCGCGAGCAGCTTGGCCCCGACGCCGGGCACGGTCTCGATGACCAGGTTCGCGGCGCCGCAAAATACATTCACCAGCGCCAGGACATGCCCTTGCGCGTTGCACAAAAAGGCTTCACACCCTGTGCCCGCGGTCAGCCGGCGGATTTCGTTCGTACAGAGGTTGTGCAAAAACGTTTGCCGATCGGCACCCGTCAATTCGATCTGTGTGCGATGGCTGAAATCCGCTAATCCCACGCCGCCCGTCAAGGCAGCGTATTCTTCGCGCGCGTTGCCAAAGTGTAGTGCCTCGCCCGTGGAATCGCCGGGGGCGAAAACCGCGCCGGCAGTCGACAGAGATTCTTTCCAGTTCGTTTCGTGGCAGGTGGCGTCCATCATAATTGCCTTGTGGAGAGCGGCCGTTTTATTGGCCATCGACCGTCGCGACGGCGTATTGAGCATTACTGAGCATGATGCACGACGCATGTTGATCGGCCAACCGCGCCAGTTGCGCGGCATTCGCGAGCGGCGTCATGCCCAGCTCCTCGACTACCGATTCCTCCAGCTCGCTCAGCAGATAGATGCGCGTCTGGGCCAGCGCCTCGGCCAGTGCCACCGCCGGCAGTGAATCAGCCGCACGATGGCGACGCAACGATTTGAGCGCCCCGCGGCGGTCGCTCATTTCGTTGACTTGTTTCATGGTCGGGCCGGGTGGGTGCGCGATCGAAGTACACAAGGCGATCGCGCCGTCGGCCGCCACCAAGCGTATGGCGCTGGTCAGGGCGCGGGCCATGTTGTCCCACGTTTGCTCGCTCGCCTCGCCGTCGATGGCGGCAACAACCAGCTTGGCGGCGCGGGGAACAGCGGTGCTCCAGGCGCGCTGGCAGGCGGCTTGCCCCTGGCGGAAAATTTCATTGGCATTACCGGCCAGTACCTGCAAGACCTCGCCTGCCGGCCCCGGAATGACCTGCACCGTAAACTGCACGCCTAAGAGCCAGCCGACTTCTTGAATCTTCTCGCGGCTGCGCGCTTCTTCGCGCTGGGCATGCGTTAAGACTCGCGCGAACAACTTGTCTTGCGCGGCGCGGCCAGAAAATGTGGGAAACAGACCGCCGTACATGCCGTGATAGTCGATGGCCGGCTCGCAACGCAGGCAGCCGATCGGCACCACCATGTCGGCGTCGCATAGCAGCCGGTTCAAATAAATCGGATCATCGTCGGCGCCGACGGCCAGGTAGCCCAACTGATCGCGGGCGTCGGGATTGTGTACTGCCAACGTGGCCTGATCGCGATACGCGGCCGGCAGCAAATCGCGCAGATCGCCGGCGGAATGCAGCGGCGCCACGGTCAGCAACGTAATGTCCGTGGGATTCACGTCGTGCGCTACCAGGCAATCGAACAAAGCCGCCACGATCTCGCGTCCGCGAGGCACGTCATGGTCGAGTGCCAAGACGACGTGATCCCCCGGAACCACCGCGCGGGCGAGCGGTGGAAAGTCGAGCGGCGCGGCGAGAGCCGACGCCGTCGCGGCCGTGACGTCCGTCAGCACCGGCGCATCAGCCAGGCCGCAGCGGGCGATCAATCGATCGGCCGGCAGGTTCAGTTCCAGAACGTGTCTGTCGCCATAGCGTAGCGTGGTCGTCATCTGGGTAGTTTGCGATACCTGGGAATGAAGCAATTGTGTGCTGGACCGTGAATCGTATCTTCTGTCCCCCTCGCAGGACATCCCCCGACAAAAGCCGAGCTTTACCGGCACGCGAAAGTTCCCCATAATCCCCGCCCCGTACCTCGGAAAGCGCCGCAAGGTCCGGGGAACGGGCGTAAACGAGCGTAGCGGTCGCCGTCGGCGCGCGTCGTCAGCAGGCCTGCCGACGACGAACGGCCGGCAATCGTACCGGTGACAGAACTGACCGGGCTCCCTTCGCACAAATAAAATCTGCCGAATCTCTTTTTTTCGCAAGGACGCGATCATGGTACATCGCAGACGATCTCTCGTGGCTCTTCGTAACTGGGCGTGGTTCGGCTTATCGTGCGTCGGACTGACGCTGTTGACCACAACGGGCTGCAATAAGTCGACCTCCAAGCAGATCGAACCGCCGGCCACGGCCCGTCAGTTGCTCGACCGAATGGTCGACGCCTATCAAAGCGCGAAAAGCTACGCCGATAGTGGCCAGCTTAAGCTGAGCTATCGCAAGCAAGGTGCCGAGCCGGTGTCGCAATCGGCAGACGACTCGGTGACGTTTGTCCGCCCCAACAAGGTGCGCATCCATTGTTACCAAGCCATCGTCGTATCCGACGGCAAGCAACTGCGGGCCACGATCGCCGATCTACCGGGCCAGGTACTCGATACTCCGGCACCGGCCGAGTTGAAGCGAGATGACCTGTTCGCCGACGAGATTCTCACCGGCGTGCTCACGCAAGGTTTGGCGGGCGAATCGATTCAATTGGCGCTGTTGCTGCTTCCCGAACCGTTGCAACCGATTCTGGAGGGGGCTGAAGAGCCGACATTGTTGTCGTCACACGAGATCGATGGCGACGAATGCCATCGCGTGCAAGTGACGCGGACCGATGGCAACGTGATCTTCTGGATCGACCACCAACACGTACTGCGCCGGATCGAATTTCCGACCGAAGAGCTGAAGAAGCAAATCACGCAGCACGAACAAGCGCCTATCACCGACGTCGCCTTGGTCGCCGATTTCAAAGGCGCCCGTCTGAACGATCGGATCGCCGATGTCGCCTTCGAGTTCGCGTTGCCGGACAACGCCAAACTCGTCAAGCACTTTCAGGTTCAGCCCGAGCCACTCAATAAGTTGCTGGGGAGGAAGATCGAGTCGTTTGGTTTTGTCGATCTGGAGGGAAAGCCTGTCAATCGCGATTCGTTGTCAGGCAAGGTGGTGGTCATTGATTTCTGGGCCACTTGGTGCGGGTGGTGCTTCAAGGGGCTGCCGAATTTGCAACAAGTTTACGACAAATACCGCGATAACGATCGCGTGGCGATCATCACGGTCAGCACGGACGAGGTTGATGTCAGTAACGAAGACCTGACCAAGGCTTTTGCTAAGGTCAATCTCAACATGCCGATCCTCCGCGATGTCGATCAGCAGGCGCGTTCGCTGTTCGACGTGCAGGGGTTGCCCACGATGATCGTCCTCGGACCCGACGGTACCGTGCAGACGATCGACGTTGGCTATCAACCGCAGCTGGCCGTAGAGTTGCCGCGCAAGATCGACCGGCTACTCTCCGGTGAAAACCTCTACCAACTGGCGCAGCGCGAACAAGAGGCGCGGCAGCAGTCGTTTGAATCGTCGCTCGCCAACGGAAATCAGGAAACCGGCGACGCGGTCGAGATTCCCAGGGCCAAGATCGCTGCACGCAGTGAGCCGAAGAAGCTTGCCTTGCAGCCGCTGTGGCATTCGGACGAAGCCACGCGGCCGGGAAATATTCTGGCTATCGAACAGCCCGATGGCAGTTCGCAATTCCTGGTCGCAGACGGCTGGCGGACGGTCGTGGCATTGGATGGCCAGGGAAACCTGGCCTCGCGCTATGAACTCGAAATTCCCGACGAGGCGGCGATCAGCTACTTGCGCACGGCAACCGACGTCCAGGGAAATCGCTACTTTGCGGGCACGGCAAGCGCGCAACAACAGGTATTTGTGTTCGACGGACAGTTCAAGAAGTTGCTCAGCTACCCAGAAGGGGAGCACGCTGGCATTTCCGACGTTCGCCTGGCCGACATGGACGGCGACGGACAGCCCGATCTGAACGTCGGCTATTGGGGTGTCGTTGGTGTGCAAAGCGTGACGCTCGATGGCCGTCAGCGCTGGAGCGATCGCACGCTGGAAAATGTCTTTTGCTTGACCGTGACTCCGCCCGCGGACGGCCATCGCGGGCTGCTGGCGGCCGACGGCCGCGGCGTGCTGGTACCGATTGATGACGAAGGGAAAGACGGCAATCCCATTTCGCTACCCGGGCGCTTTCTGCGATGGGTCGTAGCGGCTGACCTGAATCACGATGGCCAGGTTGAATTCTGTGCGATCGCCTCGACCAAAGTCGGTGTCGAGTCGGCCGTGGGGTTGTCGGCCACGGGAGACGTGCTGTGGACATACGACCTGCCGGTCGGTGCGCAGGCCAATGCGGCGCTTGAGATGGTCGCCGCCGGGCAACTCACGGGCGACACCGGCCAATGGGTACTGGCCGGTGCGGACGGCTCGATTCACATTCTGTCGGCCGACGGCAAGATGCTGGAACAGTTCCATATGGGCAACGCTGTCTCGGGGCTGGCCGTGGCCACGGTCGACGGTCGCGGCACGCTGGTCGTCGCCACGGACAAGGGCGTCGACGCCTGGCAGGTTGCCAAGTAGCCCGCCCTGAACCGAAGAGGTGCGGGAGGCATGATCGACCGAAAGATCGTGGGCATTGCCGCGCGACGAAATCGCTGAAGAATCTGGCCGCCGCAAGGCGGCCTTTTTTTTGCGCTAGCGCGCGAGTGTCTCGCCAGTTCACTACCGCTTCGAGTGGCCGGCGCGTTGCGCACCATTTGAATGCCGATGCTCCCGACGCTTGGAGTTGCACTGCGTGCGCGCGCTCATCTATCAAAAACGTAAGAACAAGTCTTGCAAAGCATTTTTCGGTTATTACTATGGCCAGGAAAGCGTCATATACCCAGGCGTGCAGGGGCAGTTCTCTCGACACGCCATACGGGCAGTGCTTACGGGGTCGCTACTGTAAATCTTCTTTGAACCGGACACTCTGCGCGGCGTCTTGCCGCCCGCGCATCTCTCCGTCCGGAGCCGCCTTCGTCATCCTGCGCCGTGTCGTTTTGCCAGGTCCACCCCCCAGATAACGCATCCAGGGCTACGTTATGCTTCAAATGAACCGCTACCGAGTTGCCATGCTGTTGTTGGTGAATTTGGTCGCCGCTGCGCCAGTGGCCGCGCAGCCGGTGCCGATCATTTTTCCAGGCATGCACGCGCCGGGCACGTCGGAGAACTTCGGCAATGCGTTGGCGTTTCCGCCGGTCGCCGCCGGGCATTCGATCGCCGTGGCGGCGCAAACAGGCTCCTTCAAGTCCGGCGTCTGGGAGCTCAATGGCGATACGCTCACCAAAGTCGAGCTCGCCGGCGATGCCGTGAGCGGGCTGCCGGGCGCGACCTATAACGGCATTGCGCAAGGCTTGTCGATCAATCAGTCGGGCAATGTCGCATTCACGATCGACATGATAAATGCCCCTTCGCTCTTTGCGGTGGCGTCGAACGCGGGAGGCTCTTTGCAACTCGTCGCGCGATCCGCCACGGCAGCTCCCGGCAGCAGCGGCAATTTCGCGTCGTTTGACCAGCCGATCATCACCAACAACGGCAACGTGGCATTCCGCGCCAGCCTTAGCGGCGGCTCGTCCGGATCAGGAATCTGGACAACCGGATTCGGTCCTGGAATAACGCTGGTCGGACGCGACGGTTCGGCAATTCCCGGCGGAGGAACGCTATCCAGCGTTTTCGACTCTGCCCCACCCGCTGCGGCCAGCAGTGGAGTTTCTTTCCAGGCCAACGCCAATCCCGGCACTCTCGACACCGTGTGGGCATTCAACGCGACGGGCCTGCAGCCGATCGCCAGCGAGCACGGCGCCGCGCCCGGGGTGGCGGGTGCGACGTTCTCGTTTTTTCACCCACCCACTTATAACGACGCGGGGCAGGTCGCGTTTCAAGCAAACCTGGTTGGAAATCCGACTTTCAACGCCATCTTCCGAGATCTGGGGCAGGGGCTGCAAGTGGTCGCGGGGAATGGCTTGCCGGCGCCGTCGATTGCGGGTGCCAAGTTCGGCGGACTCGATCAACCCGCCATGAACGGTTCCGGCACGATCGCCTTCACGGGTTACCTGGATTCCTTCTCGGTGCCGACCAACACAGGATTGAATGGCATCTGGACCATCAGTCCGAACGGTCAGATCAACGAGGTCGCTCGCCAGGGAAATGCCGTGCCGGACCTGCCCGGCAATACGTTCGGCGTTGGCTTTCAACAATTTGCGATCAGCAATACGGGGCAACTCGCCTGGTATGGCAGCATGAATGGTGCCAGCAACTATGCACTCTTCGCGCAAGATCCGTTGGGGCACATCCACACGCTGGTCCAGCGCGGACAAACGTTTCAGGTCCTAGGACTATCTCACACCGTGAACTCGATTTACCTTGCCGATGATGTGAACGGCACCAGTGGCCAATCGGTCAACGAAAGTTGGACCTCGAACGGCCGGCTCGTCTATCGATTGACGTTCACCGACGGCACTTCGGGCATCTTCTACAGCACTGTGCCGGAACCGGCCACGTGGGCGCTTGTCGTGGCGGCCGTGCCGCTGGCCTATCTGGCCTGTCGCGGCAGTCGGCGTGCGCGCAGGGCTTGATACGGCAGCGCACCGGCACCCGCTTCGCACCTCGCCCGCTGCTCGACGCTGGCTTAATGCCCTGCGCGGCGCAGATGGTAGGCACGCCACCCGAAAACCAGAATTCCGGCTGGGATAAGTGGCAGCGGCGTGTGGTCGAACAGCGCCGCGCCAACAAGCAGGATGGTCGTCAGCGTAATCGTTTGCAGCAGGATCTCTTCGGGCGTTTTATCGACAAACGAAAAATGCTTAAAAAATTTGTTTCGCAGGGTTTCCTGGATCTGGTCCACGTCGGATCCTCCGTCTAAGCGCAGTGGTTGACGCCGCCTGTTAGCAATTCGCTGCTGCGCAAGCATTCTTGGGCGCCACCGAGAAGAAATCTGGGACCGCCCGACCCTGCCGGCCCCTCCCGGTACGGGGCACCTGTGTGATATCTTGCGGTGCCACGCGGTCGGAAGTTGGCCGCGCGCTGCACTGGAGGTTCGTCACGCGGTAAAAGGTTTGGTTGGTTATATGGCAGTCACTTCTGCTTCATTGATTCCCTGGTGTAAGGCCCTGGTCGACCCCGACGTGCACGCCAAGCCGCTATTGCTGGCAGATTATTTGAAGGCCATTCCGCGACTGGAGTCGCTGGCGGATCTGCCCCCTGGCACAACGGTGTTGGTGCGCGGCGACGTCGATGCCAAGCCTGGGGCCAAGATCGGCGAAGGGGACATCCGTCTGCGGTCGATGGTGCCGACGCTTCAGTTTGGTATCAAACAGGGCTGGAAGCAGATCATCTTTGGCCACATTGGTCGCAAACCGGAAGGATCGCTAAAGGCCGTGGCTGCGCGGATTGGCGAGCTGGTCGGCACGCCCACGGTGCTGGTGACCGATTGGTGGGACGAGGACGCTCAAACCGTTGCGCCGGCCGCTATCGAAACCATTCGCGCGGCGGCGCCGGGCAGCATTCTGGTTCTAGATAACACGCGCCGCTACAAGGTCGAGCGCCACTTATGGGATGCCAGCGCCGACGATGTGCCGACGCGGGCCGATTCCTTGGCACGATTCGCGCATGAATTGGCCGAGCATGTGGCCCGCGTCTACGTGAACGAAGCGTTGTCGGCCGGCAGTCTCGATTCGTCAAGCACCGTCGTGCCGGCGGCCATGGATCGCGTGGCCTTGGGTCAATATGTGGCCCAAGAATTCGACGGTCCCATGCAGCGGTGCCTGGCATGCGAGTTGGTAATCTTCAGCGGGCTCAAGGCCGACAAGTTGGACGATCTGGAAGCGATGATCGCTCGCGGCACGGTCCGCTGGGTGTTCACGGCCGGTTCGCTGGCGATGGCGCTGAAGAAAGCCGAGGCCGAATCGGAAGGGGGCGACTTCTCGCTAGGAGTTGCCGAGGATCCTGCGCACAAGGACAAGCCGTACTACATTCCGCGCGAGCGGGTGGAGCAAGCCCGGCGCATGTTGTTGAGTGGACGCAGCAAAGGAATCGAATTCGTGCTGCCGATCGACTTCGTCCTGGCTGATGGCGAAGTGTCGTCGACGATCGGCCCGGGCCAACAGCAATTCGACGTCGGTCCGGCAACCAGCGAATTGTTCGAGTTGAAGATCGGCCAGTTCATCGCCGCGGTGCGCAATCAGCCCAGCCGCACTCAGCCCGCCGTGGCGTTTCATAATGGTGTCTTCGGCATGTTCGAGGACCCTCGGTTCGAAGGGGGGACGAAGCGCTTCATGCAGCAGTTGAAGCGCATGAAGGAAGCGGGCGTCGAAGTTTATATCGGCGGCGGCGAAGGGGGGACAGCGCTCGAGCGATATGGCGAACCCGATTGGGTCACGCACGTTTTCACGGCCGGCGGCACGGTGCTGAACGCCCTGGGGGCCAAGCCCGTTCCATATCTACAGGCCTTGGCAGCCGCGGCGCAGAAATAACGGCCGATCGGCGCCGCAAAACTCAGTCGGGGCGGCGCTCGTCGATGCGGGCCCGGGCGCGGCGGCAAAGATTGATCAACATATTGGTGGCCGCGGCGACTTCGCTTTCCGGTCCCCTTTCGCAAAGCATCGATTCAAGGGTGGCGGCTTCAACCGTGATCTCGTGAAAGCCGTAGCTGCCGGCGGCGCCGGTCAATTGGTGCGCGATGCGACGCAGTCCGTCGCGATCGGACGCTTGCAAATGGTCGAGCAGCGACTGCACGCGCTCGGGCAAATCATCGACGAACATCTCGACGAGCGAGACCATCTCGGGATCGCCGGCCAGCGTGGAGTAAAGAGGTCCGCGCGAGGTGTTCGTCTGGGGTGCCATTCCTAATCCGCCTTGCCTGGATGCTCCAACGACGGCGCAACGTCACACGGTGGGCGTTTGTTGCGTATTGTGCCGCTGAAACATACCTCATGCTTTTTGCTCCGCGCCGTTGATGGCGTGCGTGGCGGCACGTTCGATCACGCCGTAATGATCGCACGGACTGTGACGATTCATCCAATGGTTGGGAATCTGCGGCCACTGGTAGCAGGGTGAATACCCCTCGAACCAGCGTAAGACGCCGGCATGTCGTGCACCATCGGCAGCGTTTCGCGAGCCCGCATATTCGACACCTTCGGCAAGATGAGAAACGGGTCTGCCCAACTAACGCCACCCGCAAGGTGCCGTCGATACGACCGGACAGTAGAGGAAAGTTGCCTCTAATTCCCTAACTTGTGTGTTTGTGAAGGAACCCTCCCCATGAAGACTCGATTCGTTCTCCCCTTGTTGGCGTTCGCGGCGATTTTCGCGCTGGCGCCGGCCAAAGATGCCAAGGCCATGGCCTTTGTGCATCGCGTGTGGTATGGCCACGGCATTGCCTACAACGGCTGCTGCGGCGGCGGCGGTGGTGGTTGCGGCGGCGGTTGCGCTCCGAGCTGTTGCGCGCCATCGTGTTGCAATCCGGCCCCGAGCTGCTGCGAACCGTCGTGCTGTGCTCCAGCCCCCAGCTGCTGCCAGTCGTCTTGCGGTGCTCCGAGCTGCTGCGCCCCCAACTGCTGCGCACCGAAGTGCGGTCATCGCCATTTCAAGCACTTCTGCCACAAGATGTCGCGCTGCGGCAAACGGTCGTGCTGTGCTTCCTCGTGTTGCCAGCCCGTCTGTGAGTCGAGCTGCTGCGGCGCCCCGGCCCCCAGCTGCGGTTGCGGCGGTTAAGCCACGCCACCTATCGATGGGTCAATCGACCCGATAAAATCCATAGCCGCAGGTGAAGAGCCTGCGGCTTTTTTTTTGCGCGCTACGGTCGCGGCCCGTGCTGCGATCGTTCGGGTGCAACATGTCACGAGGGGGGGCGCGGATACCGCCCCTTTGCGGTGATTCCACCCGGTCGGCAGCGGGGGCTTGGCCCCCCGGGGGGCGCTTCCCCGTGTGCCCAGGCGAGCTCAATACCCTCCCTTCTATTTATTACGATTTCGTAATTATCCTGAATTTCCTTGACGAAATGGGCCGCCGGGCTGACGCTAACACTTATAGCCCGTAACAACTTTGGATCAGAGGCTGGAGACCCCGTCATGTTTCTTGGGCCACGAGGCGCCTGCGCGCCGTTCGGCCGGCAGGCGCTTGCTCGCCGCGGATTGTATGGAATGGCCGTCGTTCTGCTGGCAGTAACCCTGCCGGTTGGCACGACATTGGTTGCGCGGGGGGCAAGTCAGGGTGACCTGCTGCGCGAGCAACTGGACGCGGGCGAGTTTGGCCCCGCGTTAGAGCTTGCCCGGAACGAATCCGCGGTCGAGCGTGACAACTCATTGGCCGAAATCGCCAAGGCCCAATTGCAGGCCGAAGCGCGCGCCGCGGCCTACAACACGATCGCCGAAATAACCGACGGCCGCGTGCGGCGTCGTGCGCTGGATGAAATGGCGTCGATGCCGGTCGAGGCCGACGGGCGCGGCGGCGGCTCTATGGCCCAATGGGGCCCGTTGATGAACCTGATCACGAACACGATCCAGCCGGATTCGTGGGACGACAACGGCGGTCCTGGCTCGATTCAACCGTTTGCCAACGGGGTGTACGTAGACGCTGCTGGCGTGATGCGGCGCCTCAAGAAGGTCGAAGACACGGATTTCCTCGCCGAAGCGCGTCGTGCCGCGATGCACGATATGGTCAGCGACGAAGTGCGCCGTGCGTCGCCGCTGCGCAAGGTCTCATTGTCGCGACTGGAGCGCGAGATCGAAATTCATGCGGCCGCCGGACAACCGCTCGACGAAGAAATGATGGTGTTGGCCGGATTGAAGCGCGTGCAATACGTGCTCGCCTATCCGGAAACCGGTGATATCGTGATTGCTGGACCGGCCAGCGATTGGAAGCTTGATCGCGAGTTCCGTCCGGTCAGTATCGAAGACGGCCAGCCCGTGGTGCGACTCGACCATCTGCTCGTCCTATTGCGCCGCCAGCGCAACGGCGGCGGCGAATTCGCCTGCTCGATCGTGCCCACAGATGAGGGGCTGGCCAAGGCGCAAGCGTTTGCCAAGGCCCAGAGCGCCACGCCGCTGCAGCCCGGCCAACGGGGCAAATTCCTCGAAGGGTTACGCAGCCAATTGGGCCGCCAACAAGTCGTATTCGAAGGAATCGATCCGTCAAGCGACGTCGCCCAAGTGCTGCTCGCCGCCGACCACCACATGAAGCTGATCGGCATCGGTCTGGAGCCAGGCACTTTGAAGGTGCCGAGCTACCTGAGCATGATTCGCATGCAGCCGGGCGAAGCGCCGCCGGCGCTCGACGTGCTGCGGTGGTGGTTTACGCTGAAATATGACGCACTTGTGGCCAGCAAGGAACGCGATGCGTTTGAAATCCGCGGTCAAGGTGTGCAGGTCCTCAGCGAGAACGAATTGCTGACGGCCACGGGCGCCCAGGTTCATACCGGCAAGGCCGACGTCTTGAATCACCAATTTGCGCAGAACTTTACCAAGGACTTTCCCGCGCTCGCGGCCAAGTATCCGCTGTACGCCGACCTGCGAAACATCTTCGACTTGGCATTGGTCGTCGAGCTATTGCGAGCGGAGGACCTGCCCGAGCATGTCGGCTGGCACCCCACGGCGTTCTACGACGGCGCGGCGCTGCCTACCGCAATCGAGAACGTGCCGCAATGGGTCGACACCGTGATCAACCACCGGATCGTCGGCCGGGTGAATGTGGTGGCCGCTGTGAGCGGCGGCGTACACGTCAACGCCCGCACGCTTGTGAGGCGAGACAGCATCAAGACCGAGGACCGCGGTCAGCTCAACAGCGAGCGTGAACGTTCGGTGCCGGGCGACGTTTCGCGTCGCAGCTGGTGGTGGGACTAGTCGCGCCGCCAACCATTCAACTTTCGGCCGGGGGATGCCATGTCCACACCTCGCGTGGGCATGTCTGCGCCGATGGCGGACTCTTTCCCTCGTCACATTCAGACGAGGAGGGACCACGAATAACACGAATGAAGAGAGGGCAGAAAAGACGGCAATCGTAGCACGTTTCCTTCTGTGTTATTCGTGCTATTCGTGTGATTCATGGTTGTAGCTGAATCTCCGGCCGTCCAGCATGGGGCGCGCGGCACTACGGGCGTTAATAGTCGTACCAGATGCCGAACCCGAATTGCTGAACGTATTGGTTGAAGAACTGGTACTGTTCATTCTTGCCATTGAGGTATTGGAAGCCGGCACGGACGCGCGTGCCTGTCCCGCCGTTGAGCCACTGCCAGCCGACTTGCACGGTTAACGCGCCGCCGAAGGCAACCTCTTGTCGCAGATGGCCATTGATGGCGGCGAACGGCGAGCCGCGAAAGCTCGGAGCGTAGATCGGGCTGTACTCGGCGCCAAATTGCAGTTCCCAGGGCTCGCTCCCGCCATCAGCGTAAAAGGCCCAACCCACTTCGCCATAGAGCCGAATATTGTCGGTCGCATAGTAACTGGTGCCAAACACCAGTGCGTTACGGCTGTAGTTGATGCGCTGCACGGTGGGGTGCGACAGCATGAACTCGTCCCCCAAGTGCGAGCTGAGGTGATAGACCTCGAATTTGAACTGCACCGGTCCGATGCCGTAGGTCAACGGCACGCCGACACGAAAGTCGGTCGAGTGCATGTCCCAATTCTGCTGCATCAACAGCTGTGGGAACGCGGCTCCCTCGAGATCGAGCTGCCAGCCCTCTGGTCGAAACCCATTTGGCGTCCCGTAGCGTAGCAGGCCAACGCGGCCGCCGGCGGTTGCATCCCATACCCAGCCCAGCCCGGGCTGATAGTTGAATACGCTCCCCATGCGCGGTTCTTTGACGCCTGCCAGGTACGAGTGCCAGATCAGGCCCACGGGAAGTATCTGCCAACTCCAGGGGGCGTCGTAGGCGATCGCCTCGGCCATCGCAATGCCGCCAGCGGGATAGCCCACCGGCGGCGGCATCTGACCATCAGTGATCACCGCGACGGGGCTGCCGCTCGGTGCAGGTACCGCCTGTATGACCGGCTCTGAGCCGACCATCGTGCGGGGCAATTCTTCGAGTTGCATGTCGGCGCGAACAGTCCCAGCGCGCGCTGCTATGACCGCCGCAAGCGCGGCGCAGCACACGACAACGGCAGTTCGGCCGCGACCGGGTGACATGGCAAAACCTGGATTAAACTCGATGTGTGGTGGGGACTGCCGTGAGGGCATCGTCCCGCAAACGCGAACCGCAATCGCCTAGGCAGAAGGGGCCGCCAGTGTACCGGCAACGCGGCAATTGCCCCAGATGTATTTCAAGACGACCTAAACGGCAGATACCGCAGGGCTTAACAACACGGTAGCCCGTTCCTGGCGGCCCCGCCGCCGGGGACTATAATGAGCGATCCCTGGGCCGCGGCCCCGATCCCGCCTCCACTCTCGGTTCACGCTCGATTCGATGATTGCGACCCGTCTTCCCTCGTTGATCAACGATCTGCGCGCCGTGGTCGGCGTTGACGGCGTGCTAGCGGCGCATGCGGACCTGGTGGTTTACGAGTGCGATGGGTTCGTGATCGAAAAGAATTGCCCGGACGTGGCGGTCTTTCCGCGCACGACGGCGCATGTGCAAGCCATCGTCCGGCTGTGCAACGAGTACGACGTTCCGTTCTTGCCGCGCGGGGCCGGCACCAGCTTGGCCGGTGGCTGCCTGCCCGTCGGCGGCGGCGTGATGATCGTGCTCACGCGGATGAAGGAAATCCTCGAGATCAATCTCCGCGACAAGTATGCCATCGTGCAGCCCGGCGTGGTCAACGTCTGGCTGACGCAAGCCTTGAAGGGGACGGGCTACCACTACGCGCCCGACCCATCGAGCCAGGGCGCCTGCACGATTGGCGGCAACGTCGCGACCAATTCGGGCGGACCGCACACGCTCAAGTATGGCGTCACCGTAAATCACGTGCTGGGTTTGGAGACCGTGCTGGCCGACGGCACCTTGGTCGAGTTCGGCGGGCCGACGGAAGACAGCTCGGGACTGGACCTGACGGGGCTGATTGTCGGCAGCGAAGGAACGTTGTCTGTCGTCACCAAGGCCTGGGTCCGCTTGACGCGCAATCCGCAGGGATGGCGCACCATGCTCGGCATTTTCGAATCGGTCGGCGACGCCACGAATGCGATCAGTGCGATCATCGCGGCGGGGATTATCCCGGCCGCTCTGGAGCTAATGGATCAAGGGATTTTGGTCGCGGTGGAAGAGGCCTTTCATTTTGGTTTTCCGCTCGATGCGCAGGCGATACTGCTGATCGAGGTCGACGGTCTGGAAGCGGGACTCGACCAACAGCGCGATCGCATCATCGAGCTGTGCCGCGAGCACAAGGCCCGGGACGTGCGACTGGCAGCATCGGCAGCCGAACGTTTGTTGCTGTGGAAGTGCCGCAAGCAAGCCTTTGGCGCCGTGGGCCGATTGAGCCCCAGCTATTGCACGCAGGATGGCGTGGTGCCGCGCACCAAGCTGCCCCATATTCTGGAACGCATCATCGAGATCGGTCACAAGTACGACATACGGATCGTGAACGTGTTCCACGCCGGCGATGGCAATATCCACCCGATACTGCTGTTCGACGAGCGCAATGCCGAGCAAGTGCGACGCGTGCTGGACGCCAGCGGCGAGATCCTGGAAGAGTGCATCGCCTGTGGCGGCAGCGTGACGGGGGAGCATGGTATCGGCGTCGAAAAGATCGCGTTCATGCAAAAACTGTTCACCGCGGACGACCTGGACGTGATGGGTCGGGTGCGCGACGCGTTTAATCCGACGGGCCGTCTGAGCCCCGCGAAAATGCTGCCCACGGCCGGCGCCTGCGGCCTCGAGCGGCAGCACCCCGGGCGGCGGGCGGCCCTATGAAATTCAGCTGCTCGATATTTGATTCTTATTGATCCATAACCTTTGTCGCTGAGAAATTCTCGCGTGACTGTCGCTGCCGCCAATCTGCCGCTGACCGAGACGTTCGCCCCCGCGAGCCAGCAGGAACTGGCGCAATTGGTGACGCGCGCCAAGGACGCGGGAACTCCGCTTTATCCTCTGGGAGGTGGCACCGGGCTGTCGTTCGGACTTACAGCGCGCCGGCCAGGGTGGGGAATCGCGACGAGCGAGTTGACGCGCATCGTCGACTATCCTGCTCGCGATATGACGATCACGGTCGAAGCCGGCATCACGTTCGCCGCGCTAGCCAGCGAATTGGCCCGCGAGGGGCAACGACTGCCGATCGATGTGCCGCAGTCCGTCGAGGCGACTTTGGGAGGCGTGGTTGCCACGGCGGTCAGCGGACCTCGCCGTTTTGGCTATGGCAGCATGCGTGACTACGTCATCGGCATAAGCGCCGTCGACGGGCGCGGTGTGCCATTCAAGGCGGGCGGGCGCGTGGTGAAGAATGTCGCGGGATACGATTTCTGCAAACTACTGACCGGCTCGCGCGGCGCGCTGGGCGTGATCACGCAAGTCACATTGAAGCTCTTGCCGTTGGCCGTGGACACGGCGTTTGTCGTCTGCGACGTGACGGACCTGAGAATCGCCGAGGGGCTACTCGCGGCACTGGTGAATTCCGAGACGGCGCCGGTGGCGATCGAGCTACTCACGGGCCCGCTGTGGGCTGCCGACCCGGTGCTTGGTTCCGTTTCACGTTCCATCGCTGGCCGCCTCGTCGTGGGATTGGAAGGAACCGAAGCCGAGGTGACCTGGATGACGGAACAATTGTCGCGCGAGTGGCGCGCCTTGGGCGTCCAGCAACCGCGTGTGATACGCGGCGCGGAAGCCGGCACGCTCTGGTCGCGGCTGGTCGAGTTCCCGGTCGCTGACGATCCGCCGCTGGTGGTCAAAGCCAGCGTACTTCCCAGCCGCCTGACGCAATTCGTCGAGAGTGCCATCGCCCTCGATCCGGAATGCTCGATTCAGGCCCATGCCGGCAAGGGGACCGTCAAGGTGCGCTGCGCCGAGTTTGCGGCCGCCGATACACTGCGGATATTGGTGCGCGGACTGCGTCCTGCGGCCGTCAAGGCGGGCGGGAATGCCTGCGTCTATGCTTGCCCCGCCTCCACCGAGTTGACGCATCAAGCCGTTTGGGGTCCGATGGGCTCCGACGCGGCCTTGATGCGGGCTGTAAAATCGAAGCTAGACCCGCAAGGCCTGCTGAACCCTGGATTAGCTGCTTTCGAATGCTAACCGAACCAACCGACGAACTTGCCTCTACGCCCGATGCTACGCCCACACCGGCGACGCACGGCCATTCGTTGCCGCTCGCTGGCCGCGTTCCGTCTGGCAATGCGCCGCATCTTCGTCCTGGCGAGAATATCGACTACGGACTGTTTCTGGATTGCGTGCATTGCGGCCTGTGTACGGCCTCTTGCCCAACCTACTTGGAGTTAGGGAACGAAAATGACAGCCCGCGGGGGCGTATCTATTTGATGCGCGCTGTCACGGATGGACGGCTGCCGTTGTCGACCGACGTGAAACGGCATTTGGAGCTGTGCCTCGACTGCCGCGCGTGCGAAACGGCCTGTCCGTCCGGCGTGCAATACGGCAAGCTGATCGAGCCGTTTCGCGTGGCGATGGAAGAGCAGAGCGACGGGCCGAGCAAGAGTAGCGACTGGTTTCACAGGTACATTTTGTTTGGGCTGTTTACACGTCCGAACTTGATGCGCCGTTTGCTGATACCGGCCCGCATTGCACAGCGTCTGGGATTGGTCCGCGCGGCCGAGGCGTTGCGCCTCACGCATCTGCTGCCGCCGCGGCTGCGGCGTTTGGTCGAGATGCTTCCTCCGGCGCAGCGTCCGGGGCCGGCGTTGCCGAGCTTTTTGCCGGCCATCGGCAAGCGCCGCGCGCGGGTGGCCCTGTTTACCGGCTGCGTGGCCGACGTGATGTTCCGGCCTACGCATTGGGCGACGGCACGTGTGCTGCAACAGAACGGCTGCGACGTGCTGGTGCCGCAAGATCAGAAGTGTTGCGGCGCCATCCACTTTCACGCGGGCGCCAGTGTCCCGGCCCGGTCGTTGGCGGATGAAAACCTGGCCGCATTCGACTATCGCAACGTCGACGCGATCATCGTCAACGTGGCCGGTTGCGGGGCAATGCTGAAGGACTACGGCCACCACTGGCACGACGCGCGGCAGGCCGAGCGCAGTGAGTTCGCCGCCAAGGTGAAGGACGTGAGCGAGTTTCTAGATTCGTTGGGCCTGATTCCGCCAGAGGGAGAAATCCCGCTCACGGCCACCTACCACGATGCCTGCCACTTGGGCCATGCGCAGAAGATTCGCGAAGCGCCGCGGCGGTTGCTTAGCAAGATTCCCGGTCTGACATTGGTCGACTTGCCCGAGACCGAGGTCTGCTGCGGCGCGGCGGGCACATACAACCTGACCGAGCCCGAGATGTCGGCCCGGCTAAGTCGGCGCAAGCTGGACAACATTCTCAAGACCGGCAGCCGTGTGGTACTGACCGGCAATGCCGGCTGCTTGCTGCAGATCATGCGCGAGGCGCACAATCAGGGAGAGCGCTTGCTGGTCGCACACCCGATGGACCTGCTCGATCTGAGCTACCAAGGCAAACAGCCGCAATGGTAGCGGGTACTGGGTTGTGTTCTTAACGATCCAAGCGCGATCATTGGATGAGACTTCGCGCGCCATGAGTTTCAAAGAACCACTACCGCGTTTCTTTGAATCTTATTGGTGTGATTCGTGCCATTCGTGGTTGCTTGTCTGCTCGATCCGGCTTGTTGTCGAAGGGTAATACAGAAAATTTTGAACCACGAATCGCACGAATAAGAAGGGGAGTTGGGCGCAAGGCTGAATCGCGCCGACGGTTTTGCGGCATGGTGATTGTCAGCGTGGGTACTATCGCGCCGGTCCGCCGTACTCTTCCGCCAGTTGAGCGATTTCGAGCGAGGTGAGATGCTGGATGACCTCGCGCGCTGTTTGCGGGCGGCGCAGAGGCTCTTTGGCAAGCATGGCATGTACCAGCTGTGATATCTCGGTAGGCACAGCCGGCGCGAGCTCGCGCAGATCTACCGGCGCGAGTTGACGATGCATGGTGATGAGCGCCGCCGCGCTTGGCGCCTCGAACGGTTGCCGGCCGCTGAGCATTTCGTAGAGAACCGCGCCCAGGCTGAAGATGTCGCTACGGATGTCGCACCGCAGAGCGGAAAGCAGCATTTCAGGTGCCATGTAGCGAGGCGTGCCCATCACAGTGGGATCGATGGTCCGGTCCTCGTCGGCCGGACGGCGGGCAAAGCCAAGGTCGATCAGCGTCGCATGTCCACTGGTAGAAACAATAATATTCGCCGGCTTGACGTCAGCGTGCGTCCAGCCCGCGGCGTCGAACGCGTCGAGCGCTTGGGCCACCTGGCGTGCCACCCACAACGCGAACGTAATGTTCTCAGCGCCGGCGTCACGATGGGCGAGCCGGGTAGCAAGCGTTCCCCCATCGAGCCAGGGCATGACGGTGTAATAGGGTGCGACTTCGGTGTGCGCACTGAGAACGGGCACAACATGCGGACTGCTTACCGCGCGGCCGACACGTGCCTCGCGTCGCAGGCAACCGACGGCGCGTGGATCCGCCTCGTACAAGGGCTTAAGACGTTTCACGGCGTGCGCCGCAACACAGCCCGGTGCGCTGCCGACGGGCCGCGCCCGATAAACTTGCGAGAATTCCCCTGCGGACGCCAGTTCCATCAGCTCCCAGCCGTCCAAGTGCTCGGCTGTGGCGCTGTGCTCTGGATGCGCCGGATTAGCCGCACGCGCGCGAGAAGTTCGGGAGCCTTGCAGGCTGCGTGCCATCGTGAACTTAAGAGCGAATGAAAGGCGGAAGGGGGCGGCGGGAATTATCGAGCCGGAATGTCGCCTATCAAGTGCCATCGGCAACGTGCGCTGAGAAGTTTTGCCAAATGTACGAAAAAGCGACTCGTGCGCCCTGACTGGCCTCGATTCGCCTGACATGGGCTGCCCAGTTGCGCGAAGGCTAGGCACTGCTTAACAAGCGGGCAGCAGCCGACTCATCGCGGTGGATTACCATCCTTGGTTCATTCGACAGCGTTCATTGTTTACGTCGCTACCCGTCGGATCGTGCCAGGCCGCGGCGGCGCAAGAGTTCGTCGACCAAAGCACCAACGAGCAGTGCGGCGCCGATCACGGTGTATTCCAGCTCCGACGGGACGCCCCACATTTTGGTGAAGTTCGGCAGGATCCAGAGAATGGCCGTGCCAATGATGATGCCCAGCACGTTCCCTTCGCCGCCACGCAGGCTGCAACCGCCCAAGACCGCGCCGGCGATGGCATATAGCTCGAAGAAACTGCCGGTGCTGCTCGGTTGAACCGAGTTTTCTTCCATCAGAAACAGGACGCTGAACAGGGCGGCCAACGTCGAACAGATCACGTAGGCCGAGATCCGATAGCGATCCACGGCAATGCCCGAGTAACGGGCCGCCTGCTCATTGCTGCCGACGGCGAACAGGTATCTTCCGTAGACGCTCAGATGCAGCCCGACCGCGGCAATCGCGGCTAGCACCAAAAAGATCACGAGCGCCATGGGCAGGCCGAGCAGGTCTTTGCCTTTGGCTAGCCAGTGTTTCCAAGTCTCGAAGTCTGTGCCGAGGCCCTTGTTCTGGCCGCCGGCCAGCCAGCGCGCCGCGCCGCGGTAGATGAACAAGCCACATAACGTCACGACAAAGGCCTGCACACGCAGCTTTGTGACAAGCAGCCCGTTCACCAGTCCGATAAGCGCACCGAGCGCAAGCACGGCGCCAATCGCTGCCAGGGGGTGCCAATGATAGTCGACCAGCAGCATAGCCACGATCGTCGTACACAGCCCCACGACCGAGCCGATCGATAGATCGATACCGCCGGTGATGATCAAGACGCCGGCCCCAAGGCTGAGGATGCCGTACAGGCCGATGCGTTTGCCCAGGTTGAAATGATTGTAAACGCTGCGAGCGCCCGGATCGGCCAGCAGCAGCAGCGCATAAATCACCAACAGAAAAAAAAACAACCCGAGCAGCTTCTTCATACGGTCGCGTCTCCGCCTGTCGCCAGGTTCATGACAGCCTGTTGGGAAAGCTCATGTCGCGCAAGTTGACCGGCCAACTCTCCCTGATGCATGACCAGCACGCGGTCGCTCAGGCCGAGAATCTCTTCCAGGTCGCTCGAAATCATCAGGATGCCCACGCCACTATGGGTCAGCTCGTCCATCAAGGCATAGATTTCGCTCTTGGCGCCGACGTCGACGCCGCGGGTGGGTTCGTCGAGGATCAGCAGCTTGGGTTGCCGCGCCAGCCACTTAGCGAGCACTACTTTTTGCTGATTGCCGCCGCTAAGTAGACCGACGGTTTTGTCGATGCCGGCGGTGCGAATCGTTAGCTGTCGGCACATGCGCTCGGCCAGCGCCCGTTCGTCGCGACGGCGGACGATCCCGCAGCGGCTGATAAAATCGAGCGAAGCCAGGCTGATGTTGCGGCGCACCGATTCGGCCAGCAGCAAACCTTCGATACGGCGGTCCTCGGGCACAAGAAACAGTCCTGCGGCGATCGCATCGGCGGGGGTACGCACCACCAGCGGCTGTCCTGCCACGCGCATAGTGCCGGCCGTCAGGCGGCGAATGCCGAACAGCGCCTGGGCAAGCTCCGTGCGCCCGGCGCCAACCAGACCGGCCAGGCCGACAACCTCGCCGCGCTCGACGCGCAAGTCGATTCCGCGCTGCTGTCGCGGCGTGATCTTCAGGCCTGTGACTTCGAGCGCCGGTGGTGATCCCACGTGCGATACGGCCGTGGCGAGTGCCTTCTGCGGCACGTCGTTGCTCGGCTTGCCCTCGGCTTTACTTCCACGTACGAAGAATTGCTTCAAGTCGCGGCCGATCATTAGTTGCACGAGCGCCGCGTGATTGATTTCGTGGCGAGCGAGCTGGCCGGCGTTACGGCCATCGCGCAAGACAGTGACGCGGTCAGCGATTTCCTGCACCTCGGGCAGCCGGTGCGAGATATACAACACGGCTACGCCGGAGCTTTTCAGATCGCGAATCACGGCGAACAGCCGCTCACAGTCGCGCGCGGAAAGGCTGGATGTCGGCTCGTCCATGATCAAAACGCGCGATTGCAAACAGAGCGAGCGGGCGATCTCGACTAACTGCTGCTGGCCGATCGAGAGCCGGTTGACTGTCGTACGTGGGCTGGCCGAGAGACCCAATCGTTGGGTGATCGACTCGGCCTCGGCATACATGCGCCGATCGAGAATTCTTAGGGGTCCGCCGCGCGTCGGCTCGCGGCCCAGGAAAATATTTCCGGCCACGTCCAGGCTTTGCGCCAGGTTCAGCTCTTGATGGATCAGCGTAATGCCGGCTCGCTGCGCCTCTTGGACCGTGCCGAGGCGGACCGACCGACCGTCGAGAGAAATCTCGCCGGCGTCGGGTGTGTAGACTCCGCCCAGGATCTTCATCAAGGTCGACTTGCCGGCCCCGTTTTCGCCGACCACACACAGCACCTCGCCGGCCTGTAGGTCTAGCTGTACGTCGTCGAGGGCCTTGATGCCGGGAAACGACTTACTAATGTGCCGCGCTATCAGCAGCGGAGACGTCCCGACGGACATTGCCACAGACTCCGGGGAGTCGCTTTGTTGACGGTCGGGCATGGGGCTGGCGGGCGTTGGCGCGGGCATAAGCCCCTTATACTAATCCGCCTTCGGGCACTTGGCGATTGATGGCGACGAGTCGATATCCGCAAATCCGGTAGGGGAGCAACGTCATGCCGATGACGACTGCGACCAATCCTATATAGAGCGCCACGATCTCACCCTCGGTCGCGCTGCTCGCCGCGGCAACGGCGACCAGCAGTGGGGTAGAAACAAGCAGCCGCCACAGAAATCGGGTCGTCCCCAACACTGCCCATACGACGATCCAGCACGTCGCCGTGGAACAGGCGGCGATTGCCACGAGGTCCCTTTGATTGGGGACCGGAATGGGGAGCCATGTCGCCGCGATGGGCAGTAATGCGATCCCCATCGCAACGATCGTGACGACGGCGAGCATCTCGGCCAGAGAAAACTGCATGGCCCACGGCCAAGTGCCGAACGGTCCGCCGGACGTTGCAGTCTGGATTCGCATGCCGCGTCTCCGGACGAGCAACGCCAGGGCGAAAACCAGGATACCCGTCGTCAGCAACAGCATGCCACCATTCCTGTCGAGCCCGACTACCCCAAATAGAAGGCGAAACAGTACGGCTGCCAGGACAAGTTTAGCACCCTGCTGAAACAACCTTGCATGCGGCGGCATGACTAACCACAGCGAAATCAGGCACGTCTGGCTCGTCCACAGCCCGAGAACCAGAACTTTCCCCAGAGGCACCGCAATGACCGAGTTATCTAGCCACGCAAGCCACGGCGCCGTGAGAATATGGCACAGCACGAGGAAAATCGTTACCACGGTTTGTGATTTCATGGCGTGCGCGCGACGGCAAATTTGTTTCCGGTCTGCACCGTGTCTTCGAAATGATGCCGATTCAATCGTGGGGCCCGCGCGTCACTCGATCGTGGTCGCTGGGCAGTTACCGACGGTCAAGCGATATCCGCAAGTTCGCAGAACGACCAACGTGCCGACGATGATCGCAAAACTGGCGCCAAGGGTCCAACCAACAAACGGCAGTGTGGAAAAGTGCCATGACACCGCAACTATCGCCAAGCCTGCGATCGAAAGCAGGCGGCGCGTCCCCGGCGATTGGCCGAGCGCTGCCCAGGTCGCCAGCCAGCAGACGATCGTCGATGAACCAATCATCGAGAGGCAGACAATCACTTCGCTCGGCTGGATTGTACGAAAGGCTTGCACGGCAACCGCCACCAGGCAGGTCAGCAGCAGTAGTCCGGCGATGGAAAACTGTATCGGCGCGCGAGTCATTTTGCCAGACTCTGGAGAATCAACCATCTCTATCGAAATGCCGACGCGCGCCGCCCAATGGGCGGTGCCAAGTGCGACAATCGCGATGCCGACCACGACTCGATCGAGTTCAGCACTTTCCGCGACGAGGGAGAGCAGCCAGACGGCAGCCACGAATCCTGCCAACGTCACGAGCCGCCACAGCCATGGTCCCGGCCCGAGCCGTACCCACAGCGGGACAAAGCTCGATTCCGTCAAAATCAGAATCCAACACGCCATAGCCACGACCGCGGTCAGCGGGGTTGACGTGTCGGGAATCGAATAGGCAAGCGCGGGGATGCCTGAGAGCAAGGTGGCATGCAGGGCTGCCAGCACGACCAACAAGACCCGGCGCCGTCGCAAAGTCA
Source organism: Pirellulales bacterium (assembly GCA_036490175.1). Classification (NCBI taxonomy): domain Bacteria; kingdom Pseudomonadati; phylum Planctomycetota; class Planctomycetia; order Pirellulales; species Pirellulales bacterium. Next base: position 26,789 of record DASXEJ010000245.1, read on the forward strand.
TATCATTTCCTGTTGGTCCAAAAAGACGGCCGCGTCCATCGTGGCGGACACGCCGTTCTGCTACCCCTGCTTGAGGCGCTTTAGTTCATCCCAAAACACCTCGACATTGTCGCGCGTGATTTCGCGGTGGGGAATGAACAGGATGCCCCCTTCGGGCAGCACCGATCGATCGCCGCGGGCGAGGCCGGCCATGATTCGCACGGCGTTGAAACCGAACTCGAACGGTTGTTGCACGATGGTGCCGTAGATGTGCCCGTCTTTCACGCCTTGCAGTGTTTCCTCGTTTTCGTCGAAGCCCACCATTTTTACCTTGCCAGCCAGTCCGGCCCCTTGCACGGCCGCCAGCATGGCCGGCGGATTGTACGCCCACAGGCCGACCAGGCAGAGCTTCTCGGGCGTGTCGCGATATTTAACGAGCGTGTCTTCCACATTGGCTTTGCATTTGTCTTGATGGCGTCGTCGGTCATGGTGTCGAGCAGCGTGAACTTGCCGTAGGTCGGGCCGGGCGCGTCCTTCTCTCCCGCCAGTTCGTCCAGCACACCTTGCCGGCGCTCCTTGGCGTTTTGCGCGTCCATCTTGCCCACGTAGATCACGAGGTTGCCTCCGTCGGGCAGGCACTCGCGCACAAGTTTTCCGGCAGCCATGCCGGCGGTGTAATTCTCGGTGCCGATGTAGCACAACCGCTCGCTGCCGGTAGGCAGGTCGCTGTCGTGCGTCAACAACGGCACGCGGCTGCCGATCTCGTTGAGGAAAGAGGCCTGGTTCGCCGAATCGATGGGGCTGATCGCGATTCCCTGCACTCCCTTGGCGACCAGGTCTTCGACGATCGCGCGTTGTTCCTCGGTGGTGCCGCGGGCCGGCATCTTGAAATCGACCGTCGCGTCGAATTCCTTGGCGCCTTTCTCGGTGCCACGGCGAGCGATCGTCCAGAACTCATATGAATTGTTCGTCACAAACGCGACGGTCGGCTTGCCCCCGGCCGCTGGTTTGCTCGCATTGCCGCCGCCACAGCCCGCGAGTCCAAGACACAGGGTACCAACGGCCGCCGCAATAACGACAGAGAAACATGAGAATCGCCAATGCATTTTTTGAGTCCTAATGCCGTGATGCAACAGCAGCGCATCGATACTGAAAGAAGAGAATGAAACACTCGACGTGCAAATCTTGCCGCCCGTTAGTCTTCGCCGGTGCCATGTCCACGCATGCGTTGACATGCCTTAGAACTGTCACCGCTTCGCATGCCCACGCTGCGCGTGGGCATGGCACCTAGCGCCCAGCATATCTGGGCGAATCACAAATCTCGCTGTGGTCAAAATCGCTAACTTAAACTCGCAGCGGAAAGCCGCATCAGGTCCCGATGTAACGCGCGTAAACCGTGCGGGCCGTGGCGATGTCGTCGGTGCCGCCGACGATGGCCCGACCGTCGGGGAAGACCGTCAGTTGGTAATCATCCACTGCCAAACGCAGCAAAAACGCATTGTGACTCACGCGACCCACGCCGGCCAGCTTTTGGGCTAGTGCCGCGAGCGACAGCGGTTGCCGCGTCGGTGGCGTTAACTGTACCGCGTTGCGGCCACAGAGCACGGCCGAGTGACTGCCGCGCTCGCCCCGCAACCACGGGTAGTCGGCACGGTGGCAGGTGGGACAATCGGCCGCGTCGCGAACGGCGTCGAGCCGCACCTGGCGTAGTTGGTTTTCCCACAGGTCGATAACGGTCAGCGACTTTTGAATCGCATCGCGATGGCCGGACAGGATCTTGAGCGCTTCCATGGCCTCGATCGAAGCAATCAAACCAATGATCGGTGCCAGGATGCCCGCGGTATCGCAGGTCGGGGCGACGCCGGCCTCGGGTGGTTCGGCGATCACGCAGCGCAGGCAGGCGGTCTGGCCGGGCAGAATCGTCATGGTCTGCCCTTCCGCCCCCAGGCAGCCACCATAAACCCAGGGAACGCCCAGTTTTGCCGCGGCGTCGTTGAGCAGAAAGCGGATCTCGAAATTGTCGGTGCCGTCGACAATGCAATCGATGCCCGCACAAAGCGACTCGATATTCGTGTGATCGACGTCTGCGACGATCGGTTCGATTTCGACAGTGGAGTTGATGCGGCGCAACTTGTTGGCGGCGGCGATGGCCTTGGGCAGGTCGGCCTGCAGGTCGTCTTCGTCGAACAAGACCTGGCGCTGCAAATTATTGAGCTCGAGGAAATCGCGGTCGACAATCCGCACCTTGCCCACGCCGGAACGGACCAGCGTGTTGGCGATCACCGAGCCGAGCGCGCCGCAGCCGACGACCAAGGCACGCGAAGTGAGCAGCTGCCGCTGGCCCGCTTCGCCAAACGGCGCGTAGCGCACCTGGCGAGCGTAGCGCGTCAGATCGGGCTCAAGCGGTTCGTTCATTTTTGTTGGTGACGGACTATGTATGGGCGTAGGCGCGGGTTGGCCGTTTTGTGGTATTTCGCCCCCTCAACCGGCCCTCTCCCGCGAGAGGAGAGGCTTTTTATGGATCGCGAGGCGCTTTAGTCATGGATGAAACGGCGGGGTGGGATTAGTGCGACGGCCGGACAGCATGTCGTCCAGGTAGGCTGCCACGCGCGGCACGACGCGATCGAGAAATGCCTGGCCGCAGGCTGCCGTGGCTAGCGATGGTTTCGGGTCTTCCTGATCGGCCCACATCGTTTGCCGGACGTTCTCGGGGAATGCCGCCAAGCCGATCGCAGTTTCGAACTCTTGGGCGTGTCCTGGCATGTCGTCGGGCAGGCGGTGGCCGCCGACGAGCAGCTCTTTTGCGTCATTCTCGTTCAGCAAGTCCCAGTACGACATAAAGTGCAGGTTCACGGCCGAGGCCATCCGCTGATACTGGTCGAATACGCCGCGGCAGGGTGCCACGTTGCCGCCGTGGCCATTGAGAACCAGTATGTGCGGAAAGCCGGCGCGGGCCATGCTCTCGATCATGTCGTTGACGACCGACAGAAACGTGCCCGGCCGCAGGCTGAGCGTGCCAGGATGCTTCATGTGATGCTCGCTGACGCCGGCCATCAAACCCGCGGCAACAAGCACGCGCGGCCGCAATCGCTCGGCCACCGCGCGCGAGACGTGATGCACACTCCGCCAGTCATGCTCCATCGCCATGTGCTCGAGGTGCTGCTCAACGGCCGCTAGCGGAATGATGCAGCCTTGCAACTGGCCGGACGCCATGCGTTCGCGAAACTCGCGGCGGGTTAGTTTGCCAAGCTCGATTTCTGGGGCGGAATTGCTCATGGCTTGAGTTTGTCAGAGGGTCGCAGGGCAGGCAAGCCGGGCAGGCAATCCAACCGTGGCAAGCAGAAGCATCAGGCCGCAGAGGTTTTATGCCGGCTGCAATCGTCGGCACCGCCTGTGGGACCTTGGAGCGGCTAAGCGCCGAAGAGGTCTTTGCCCTTCTCGAAGAATGATGCCACGGCGTCTGACTCGGAGTCGTAGATTTCGAACAGCGTGCCGTCGAGCCGGGTGACTTTGAACAGTTCGCGCAGCTCGTTATTCATGCACAACTTCACACGTCCACCCTGGGCGCGCACGCGACGCTCCATGCGGATCAGTCCGCCGATGGCCTCGGAGGAATAACGTGTGACGCGTTTCAACGACACGACGATATTTGTGGGCTTCTCGGTGCGCACAAACGCGATCAGATCGTCCGCCAGGTCGTTGATGGCGTTCCGGCCGACGAGTTCGGCCTCGCGCGGTTGGATGAGCGTGACGGGGCCAACTTGTTTGACCTCGAACGACTTGGATTCCGGCATGATTAGCTCGACGCGGGGCCCCTAGCGGGCCGCACACAAGACAGGATTTGCGATTTTGCCTCGGTCATTATACCTGCCCGCCGGGCGAATGGTTGCAAGGCCCATTTCTGACAATTTGGAGTGGTCAGACTGCTGAGATGGCCGTCGGTCGGCTATGGAGCAGGTTGTGCGGAATGCGTAACCCCGATCTGGATTGTCGCTGGGCCGAGCGGATTTGCCGCCGGCCGGCTAACGCGTGTCGCCGCGGATTCGCTGGCTGATTTACTGGCCGCGATGCCTTACAGGGATTTCCTAGAATTGGAGGGACGGTAAGATGGCGGGAACGATTCTTACGGGCACTTAAATCACGCATCTACGTAATCTGCCAGGAGACAATTGATGGGTACGAACCGCAGTGGAGTCCAGGCCAGGGAAAAGCGACGTCGCACCCGCCGAAACGAAATCGGCCGTGCACGCTTCGCCGCCAAGCAAGCCGCCGGAGCCGCCCCGGCCGCTGCCGCAAAGTCCAAAAGCAAATAGCGCCTCCCAGGATTCACCGGCGCAAGCCTGTAGGGCGAGCCCACGTGGTCGCTGCCCGAGAGAATCCCTGTTGCGGTTGCTGCCGTACCGTGGAGCGACCACGGCCCCGCTAAGCCTGACGTTCTGTTGTGCTAGCGTTGCCGCGCACAATGACGCGCTCCACGAAAACGATCTAAGAAAGCCGCGGATCGATCGTTATGTTTTGTGGGACGAGTGTGCGGGGCATAACGTCAGAGCACGGGAGCGCATTTATGGCCAGCAAGCAGTTGGGCATCGGTTCGTGCGTTGGATTCCTGCTGGGGTGGGCAGCGGGAGCTTGGGGATTGTCGCTCGCAACGCCGCCGAGCGTGCCAGCAGCAGAAACGCTGCTCGTGTCAATGCCGCCGCCGGAGGCCGAACCGCAAGCGGTCGCGCCCCGCGCTGAAGGAGACTGTTCGACTGCCGAAAAAGTTTCCAAGCAGCGCGCAAGGAAACGGCGAGGCGTTTACACGAAGATAGATCCCGACGCCCGCACGGTACCCATCCCGCCCGGTGGCTCCGGCTTGCGTTCGGGCGTCCGTCCGCCCGGCGTGGGGTGCCAGGGGGATATTCCTAGCACTTGGAGCCGGCAAGAATTCAACGGGCGCGAGTACTACATTATCCCCTTGGCAGGTGCAGAAGGCGCGGCGCAGACATCAAACGCCCAGGCGATTTATTCCAACCGCGAGGGCATCAACGGCAACCGCGACTATTTCTTGCCCGCTGTTTCGCGATAGTAGGCAATCGTGCGGCGCAGGCCCTCTTCGAAGTCGACCTGCGGCTCGTAGGCTAGTCCGCGGCGGGCTTCGCTGATATCGGCCAGGCTTTCCCGCACGTCTCCGACGCGCGCCGGCTGAAAGACGGGCTGTACTTTCGTGCCCAGGTACTCGTTCAACAGGCGAATCAATTCCAATAGCGTGGTGGAGCGACCGTTGGCGACGTTGAACACTTGGCCGCTTGCATTCGGGGCATCGGCCGCCAGCAGGTTGCCTTGCACCACATTGCCCACGAACGTGAAGTCGCGCGATTGGCCCCCATCGCCATAGATCATCGGTGCCCGACCGGCGAGCATCGCCGTGACGAAGAGCGGAATCACTGCCGAATAGGGACTATTCGGGTCTTGTCGCGGACCAAAAACGTTGAAGTAGCGAATCGCCACGGTTTCGATGCCAAAGCTATGGGCAAAAGCCTGGCAGTAAAACTCGCCGGCCAATTTTGCGGCGGCATAGGGAGACAAGGGAGCGGCCAAGTCGGACTCGCGCTTCGACGACGTCAACTTGTCGCCATAAGCACTGCTGCTGGCTGCGTAGACAAGGCGACGGACGCCCGCCTTCTGCGCCTCGTTCAGCATGGTCACCGTGCCGGTGACACAGGCGGCATTGGTATCCAGCGGCGCCTCGATGCTGCGCGGCACGCTGGCGAGTGCCGCCTCGTGGAAGATGCAATCCACGCCTTTTACGGCGCGGGCGACGATCGCCTCGTTCGTGACGCAGCCTTCAACGACCTCGACGCGGTCGTTCTTGGGGATATTGGCGTGATGGCCGGTGCTGAAGTTATCCAGGATCCGGACCCGGTCGCCGCGCGCCAGCAGCGCCTCGACAATGTGCGATCCGATGAAGCCGGCACCGCCGGTGACCAGAAATGTTCTCATGAGGTTGTTTACCAATCCGTAGTAATTGATCAAGCCGCCTGGCGCGTCGCGCAACCTGCCGGCCCCGGGGCAGAACAGGCCTGCGGCCGCTGCGTAATTCGTCGTCGGAAGCGTAGCTTACGGCTCAGAAAAACGCACGAGAGGCTGCCGGACCGGGCCGAAACTGGAATTTACACCGCTGCCCGCCTCGATTATTCTCTGGCCCCTTCCGCGAAATGGGCAAGTGTACACCATCGGCGAGGCTAGTAATATGCGATTCCCGATCGGACCGAAGCTAGGCGTGGCGGTCGTCCTGATGCTGGCTGCCGGCACCGCCCGCGCCGAGAATTTTCACGTCGAAAGCAAGGTGTACAAAGTCGGGGATAAGAGCAAAAAGCCGATCACGGAAATCACCACCGTCTTTTCCGATGACGTGGTGTACGACTTTCTGACCGATCCGCAGGGAGGACTCGATCCCGAGACGACGATCTTCGACGTCCGTCGCGGACGACTGATCGTGCTCGATCCCCAGCGGAAGGTAATGACCGAAGTCGCAACCAAGACCGTGCAGGAATTCCTGAACAAGGTACGTATCGAAGCGGCCGGTTCGAAAGATCCGCTGCTCAACTTCCTGTCCAATCCTGAGTTCAAGGAGAGCGAGCACGACGGCGAGCTGGAATTCGACAGCCCTTGGATGATCTATCGACTGAAGACCGAGCCGGCCAAATCGGATGAGATCTCGCGCCAGTACGGAGAATTCTCCCACTGGAGCTGCCAGATGAACCTGTTGATCAATCCCGGAACGCTGCCCCCGTTTGGCCGTATGGTCGTGAGCGAAAAGCTCGAAGAACGTAAAGTGCTGCCGACTGAAGTCTACATGACGATTGCTCCCAAGGGGCCCACGCCCAAGCTGATCCTGCGAGCAGAGCATCGCTTTGTCTGGAAGCTGCTCGATAAGGATCGCGATCTGGTCAACGAAGCGCAGCGGCAGATGAAGATCTTCCATGCCGTTTCAACAGCCGAGTACAACGACCGGCTCAAGCAAGGGGCTGCCGAGGTTAGCCAGGCGGCCAAGGGCAAGTCGCAGAAGCAAAAGTAGGTTCGGCCCGATAACGGGGCCGTCGATCGCGCCAGCGTTCATTGCCGCTGGCCCTCTGGTATGAATTAGCGCTCACCGCCGGCGACGCTGTTTCTATCATCTAGCAGAGTTCCATCGCCTGGCTGCGGGCGTCACCCGCCGGTTGTCGTTCCGCGATGGCACTGCCCCTTCGCGATCCTTGGGCAGGCAGGACGGCTGCGCCACTGGCAGCGGCATGTGCCGGTGGTTACCATGCGCGAGTGTCGGGGGCGGGGGCAGCGCCCGCCGGTCATTCACGCCCAGCGACTCTTTGACGAGGAATTCCACCCGTGCGATCTCATTTTGCCGTGGCCTGTTTTAGCGTGGCGATTTGCGGCTTCTTGGCAGGCCCGCGGCCGCTGTTAGCCGATGAAGTTGCCGTCGAGAAGCACGACGACGGCGTGCGCGTGACGCTGGGGGGCAAACCGTTTGCGGAATACCTGATTCATAACGGTCCCAAGCCGATCGTGTGGCCGATCATCGGCCCGGGCGGGCATGAAATGACCCGCAACTACCCCATGAAGCTGGTCGAAGGGGAAAAGCGCGATCATCCGCACCACCGCTCGCTGTGGTTCACCCATGGCAGCGTCAACGGCATTGATTTCTGGACGGAAGTGCCGGGAATGGGCAAAGAGGTCCACCGCGAGTATCTGAAGTGCGAGGCCAACGGTCCGGCGGGCGTGATCAGCACCATTAACGACTGGATCGGGCCCGACGGTAAGAAGCATTGCGAAGATGTCCGCACCCTCACGTTTCGCGGCAATGACGAGACGCGGAGCATCGATTTCGATATCGCGATCAAAGCCAGCGAAGGGCCGGTCCTGTTTGGTGACACCAAAGAAGGGTCAATGGGGCTGCGCGTGCCGACGGCGCTCGATGCCGCAAAGCTAACCGGCAAGCGGGGTGAGATCGTCACCAGCGAAGGAGCACGCGACGGGGCCGCATGGGGCAAGCAAGCCGCCTGGGTCGACTACCACGGCAGCATCGGGGATGACGCCGTGGGGATCGCGATCTTGAATCATCCTTCGAGCTTCCGATTTCCGACGTACTGGCACGTGCGCGATTACGGACTGTTCGCGGCCAATCCGTTCGGTCTGCACGACTTTCACAAGTCGGAGGATAAGCACGAAGGGGATTACACGCTGCCAGCGGGCGAAACGATGACGCTGCGTTATCGCTTCGTGTTCCATCGCGGCGACGAGAAGGGTGGAAAAATCGCCGAGGCGTTCCAGGCCTACTCGAAGGAACCGCGGCCGTAGCGTTAGTGGCTCGACCCTGCCATGGATTCCGTACCAGTGGCGATTTGGGTTGCCATCGCCACGTTGCGGCGTGGCCGTACTTTTGCTTTACGATCTGGATCTCTTGCCGACGCGCCCAGGCATGCCCACGTTAAAGCGTGGGCACGGCACCCTGCATTCCCAGCCAATGGCGGGTGGACTTCAGCGAAACGCCTGAGGAAATTTGTCACCGCTGCGCGCCGCCAACAAGGCGATGAAGCGCTGCATGCACAGGACGAATAGTATTCTTCCGTCCATGAATATTGCGCATTCTGCGCACTTCCCGCGCATCTAGCGGAAAGTGCATGCCCTATTCTGCCGATAGCATACTGTATCGTCAGTTATCCCATTTTCACCAATTAGCGCCGGCCGTGTTGCTCTCCCCCAACCGCCAGGTGCCGAACACGGAGACCTGACCCCACTATGTCGTATACCGCACAGCGGATCGACACTTTAGACAACTTGAGAAGGTATGTGAGTCAGACAATTTGCGACCACGAACAACTTGATCCAGACGCCTATGTGATGACTGAACTCGTGCTGACCAGATCCGGAACTCCCTGTGGCCGCTACTACTGCCTGCACGGACCAAGAGCCACGAAGTATTCCGCGATTTGGGTTAGCGATCGCAACACCGTGTTATTTTACGATTCGACGGGAGAGCGCTTCTTGAAGGCCGAGATCGAGGAATTGGAATACCTCGAACTTTCCGCCGCATAAAAGGATGATGCGCGCGGCGTAACGGAGTGTCCATTTCGACGGCCGGGTCACCACCTGGATGACCGCTGCCTGAAAAGTGGATGCGCCGAGCCACGCCGGCCAAGAATGCCCGTCGATAGTTGACTTGCGCGGACCGCTATTATACATTAGTACACTATCATACCGAACACGGAGGTTTATCCGCCATGCTGGTATTATCGCGCAGGGAAAACGAGCGCATAAAGTTGGGAGACTCGATTGTTGTCACTGTCGTGCGGGTCGGCCGTGACAAAGTGCGATTGGGGATCGAGGCCCCTTCCGACATGCTCGTTCTTCGCCATGAACTAGAGGGCGTGCCGCGTCCCGAAGCGGCCGCCAGCCGGGAATGTACGCCGCCCCTTGCCGGGGGTTTAGAACGGTCTGCGGGTTAATTTCGATCGACCGAGAAAGATCAATCACGTAAAGATCAGTGACGGCCCGCGCCGAGTGGGTTGTTGCTGTTGAGCCATAAGAATCGTTCCGGGTGGCGTATCCACCCGGAACGATTTTTTTTCGCGCCACGTTTCTTTGGGCCGCGGCGCTCGCTCTGCCGCCCGTTTTATCCGCGGTGGATCGCGGCAACTCAATGCATCAACGTATTCTCATATTTTCACATTTGGTTGAAAATCGTTGACAATCGACCACCCAAGTGGTTACCTTCTTTTGCGGTGGCTGCGCTCTGGCAATGCTGCCGCACGACCTGCCGTCCTTGTTGCCAACCAGCGATTTACACTCCTGCTGGCTGCACTCGGGCTTATCCCCATACCACTCGAAAACAATCGCACTCAGCCTACGGTTCGCGTCTCGCGGCCCGCTTTTTGCTCGGGCTCGCCTGAAACTGGAAGGAGACCACACAATGTTTCAGCTTCGCACTGGTCGTCGGCAATTCATTTCGGTCGGAGCCGCCGGCATAGGGCTCACTTTGCCGGGCTTTATGCGGGCCCAATCGGCCCGCGCCGAGCAGAAGGACTATGAGCACATTGCTGCCAAGGCACAGAGCATCATTCATATCTTTCTGCCCGGTGGTATGGCACACCAGGAGTCATTTGATCCGAAACCGTACGCGCCGATCGAATATCGGGGCGAGCTGAATGCTATCGCCACCAAGATTCCTGGGCAGCAGTTCGCCGAGACGTTGCCGCGCACGGCCGAGATGGCCGACAAGCTGACGGTGATCCGCTCGATGACCCACGGCGAGGCCGCCCATGAACGGGGCACGCATAACATGTTCACGGGCTACAAGCCCTCGCCGGCACTGGTCTTTCCCAGCATGGGGAGCGTGGTCAGCCACGAGTATGGTCCCCGCAACAATCTGCCGCCGTACGTCTGCATTCCCAATCAGCTGAACGAATATGCCGGCACTGGATATTTAAGCTCATCGTTTGCCCCGTTCAGCCTGGGGGCTGATCCCGCGTCCGCTGGCTTCCAGGTCCGCGACCTGAACATGGCCGGGGGCGTCGACAACATTCGTTTCGACCGTCGCAAGACGGCCCTGCAAACGGTCAATGATTATTTCCGAGCCAAAGAAAAGTCGGACGCCATCGACGCGATGGATACTTTCTACGAGCGGGCCTATAGCCTGGTCAGCTCAAAGGATGCTCGCGAGGCGTTCAATATCGAGGCCGAGCCAGCCGCGATTCGCGATGAGTACGGCCGCAACGAGGCAGGCCAACGCATGCTGATGGCCCGCCGCCTAGTGGTGGCCGGCGTGCGATTTGTGGCGCTGACCTATTCGGGCTGGGATATGCACACCGGCATCGCCGCCGGCATGCGGGGTGCCTTGCCGGCTTTCGACCAGGGCTTTGCCACGTTAGTTCGCGACCTCGATCGCATGGGTAAGCTCGACGAAACGTTGATCATGGTGTCGACCGAGTTTGGCCGCACACCCAAGATCAACGGCAACGCCGGCCGCGACCACTGGCCCAAGGTGTTCAGCGTGGTGCTGGCCGGTGGCGGCATCAAACGGGGTGCGATTTTTGGTTCGTCGAATGCCGTGGCCAGCGAGCCCGAGGATGACCCCATCGAGCCACCTGATTTGGCCACCACGATCTATCACCAGTTAGGCATCGTCGCCGACAAGGAACTGATGGCGCCGGGCAATCGGCCTATCGAAATCGTCGACGGCGGCCAGGTCCGCAAGGGCTTGCTCGCTTAGGGTGCTGCGCGCCGCGATATCCTGCCACCAAGGTTGAAATTCCATGCGCTATCGCATTGATTGGATGGATCGAGTTACTTGTGCGGTTCCTGCCATGCTGATCGTGGCTGGCGCCCTGGGAATGGGTGCGGCTGCCACTTCGCCAGTTCAAGCGGCGAGCCCCAGCGTGGGATCAATTTCTCCCGTGGGTGCCCAGCGCGGGACCGAGGTCGAAGTGACCTTCAACGGCGCACGATTGGCCGACGCCCAAGAGGTTCTGTGGTATTCGCCCGGCATTGAAGTGAAGGGCCTGGAGCCGGCGGACAACGCCGTGAAGGCCAAGCTGGCCATTGCGGCCGACTGCCGATTGGGCCAACACGCCATGCGTCTTCGCACGGCGAGCGGCACCAGCGAGCTGCGCACCTTTTACATCGGCGCACTGCCGGAGGTGAAGGAAGCGGAGCCGAACAGCGAATTCGCGCAGCCGCAGAAGATCGCACTCGGCACGACCATTAACGGCGTGGTCGACAACGAGGACGTTGATTTCTACCTGGTCGAGGCCAAAAAGGGGGAACGGATCTCGGCAGAAATCGAAGGTATCCGACTCGGCTACACGTTCTTCGATCCCTACGTAGCCATCCTCGATATGCAAAGGTTCGAGTTGGCCAGTTCGGACGATGCCGCGCTGGTCTGGCAAGATGGCGTCGTCGCGGCGCTGGCACCCGCGGACGGTACATATGTGGTGCAGGTCCGCGAGACAGCTTACGGCGGCTCGGGCGCCTGCAACTATCGTTTGCACGTTGGCAAGTTCCCTCGTCCGCGGGCAACGGTGCCGGCAGGCGGAAAATATGGTGAGACAATCGACGTTCGCCTGCTGGGCGACGTGGCGGGCGAGCGCGTTCAACAACTTACATTGCCGGCCGGTCCGACGGCAAAGTTCGGCCTGTTCGCTCAGGACGATCAAGGGATCTCGCCGTCGCCGAACGTTTTTCGCCTGGGAGACCTGGGGAACCTGATCGAAGCCGAGCCGAATAACGATCCTGCTACGGCAACCAAGTTCGAAGCTCCGCTAGCGCTTGGGGGCGTTATCTCGCAGCCCGGCGATGTGGATTGCTTCAAGTTCACCGCCAAAAAGGGACAGCAATACGACGTGCGCGTACTGGCCCGGGGGATTCGCTCTCCGCTCGATCCGGTGCTGAACATCAACCGCATTGGCGGCGCTGGCGTGGTCGGCAATGACGACAGCGGCGGACCAGATAGCTATGTCCGCCTGGCTGTGCCCGAGGATGACGAATACGTGATCTACGTGCAGGACCACTTGCGCAAAGGAGGCGTCGACTACGCCTACCGCGTAGAGATTGCGCCGGTCAAGGCGCGCTTAGTGATGGGCCTGCCAGAGCGTTCGCAGTTTGTGGATGTGACTGTCGATGTTCCGCAAGGAAATCGCACGGCCGTAATGGTCAGTGCGTCGCGGGTCGACTTCGGCGGCGACCTGAATGTCGAGATGAAGGACCTGCCGGCCGGAGTCACGTTCCAGACGGACAAGATGCCGGCCAATCAGACGACCGTCCCGGTATTACTGACGGCGGCGGCCGATGTGCCGACGGCCGGCCGGTTGGCGGACGTTGTGGGCCGGCCCGTCGATCCGAATCTGGCCATCGAAGGGCACGTCGAGCAGATGACATCGATGGTCCGCGGACAGAACAATATTCACGTCTGGACGCACACGGCCGACAAATTTGCCATGTCCGTAACTCAGGCGGTGCCTTTCTCGATCGAGATCGTGCAGCCCAAGGTGCCGATCGTGCGCGACGGCTCGATGGGCCTGAAGGTCAAAGCAATTCGCCAGGAAGGTTTTACAGCGCCGATCTCGGTGTACATGCTGTACAACCCGCCCGGCGTCGGTTCTCCCAGTTCGGTGGCGATTCCCGAAGGCCAATCGGAAGTCATTATCCCGCTAACGGCCAATAGCGGGGCCGAGGTGCGGACCTGGAAGATTGCGGCCATGGCCTCGGCCACGGTCGGCAACGGCTCGGTGCTGGTCTCGTCGCAATTGGCCGATCTGGAAATCTCGGAGCCGTTCGTCGGCTTTGCTTACAACGCCGCGGCGGTGGAGAAGGGGAAAGAGACCGACGTGGTGGTCGCGATCACCAAGAACAAGGACTTTGAAGGCCCTGCGACAGCCGAGCTGTTGGGTCTGCCGAATGAAGTCACGACCGTGCCCGGCCAAATCACCAAGGATAGCAAAGAGCTGTTGTTTCACGTGAAGACCACCGGCAACTCGCCGGCCGGCAAGCATAAGACATTGCTCTCGAGGATCACGATTGTGGCGCAGGGAGAGCCGATCACGCACATGATCGGGACCGGCGAACTACGGGTCGACGAACCGCTGCCGCCTAAAACGAACGAACCGACCCCCGCGGCGGCGGCCGCTCCGATGCCGGCGCCTGCGGCGGACAAGCCGCCTGAGAAACGATTGACGCGTTTGGAGCAGTTGCGGCTCGATCGGCAGAAGGCCAAAGAAGCCGCCAAACAGCCCGCGACCACTCCAGCAGCGCCGGCTGCGGCTGACGCGCCTGCGTCGGAGCCCAAACCGGCCGGTTAAGCCCCTACTTTCCAGATTCGATATTTTGATTCCGTGCCCTCCTCGGTGCAGGATGCTCAGCAGGAAACCCTCAGCGATGAACACTACCAACCATAAATTCGCGCACCTGTTGGCCGGGCTACTGGTCGGCCTGTGTTTGACGACATCGACGGCCTACGCGGACGCACCGCTCGAGAAGATCGAAGTCTTTCCGCCAAACGTCGAACTTTCCACCGCGCGCGATCGGCAGCGGATGGTCGTCGTTGGCACGCGGACAGACGGTGTGACGATTGACCTGACGGCCCAGGCTCAATTCAATCCGGCCAACCCGGCGCTATTGCGATTTGAGGGGCCGGTGGCCTGCCCCGCGGCCGATGGCGAGACGACGCTGGACGTCGCCTGTGCCGGGCAGACGGTGCAAGTGCCCGTGGTTGTCAAGCAAGCGGCGGTCGATCGCCCGGCGAGCTTCAAACTGGACATCATGCCGGTTTTCATGCGTGCGGGCTGCAACACGGGGAGCTGCCATGGGGCGGCCCGCGGTAAGGACGGATTCCGGCTATCGCTGTTCGGCTTTGATCCTGACGGAGATCACTTTCGTCTGACGCGCGAGCTAAGTTACCGCCGCATCAATTTGGCGATTCCGCAGGAAAGCCTATTGATCGAAAAAGCCGTCGGAGCGGTGCCGCACACAGGTGGCAAACGCTTCGAACCGACGAGCGAGTATTGCCAAACGCTGTTGCGCTGGCTGGACGCCGGCGCACCGTTGGATGCGGGCGAAGTGCCGCAGGTGACCGAGGTCGAAGTATTCCCGCGCCGGGCAGTGCTGGAAGGGGAAGGGGCCACGCAGCAATTCATTGCACGGGCCAAGTACTCGGACGGCACGGATCGTGACGTCACGAACCTGGCCGTGTTCCTGACGAACAATGACAACTCGGCGGCCATCAACGTCGATGGGTTGGTGACCGCGGCAAATCGGGGCGAGGCTTTTGTGATGGCCCGCTTTGCCACCCACACCGTGGGGAGCCAGGTGCTGGTGCTGCCCAAGGATCTGCAATATTCGCCCCCAGTCACGCAGCCGGTGAACTACGTCGACGAGTTGGTGAATGCCAAGCTGCAAAAGCTGCGGATCCTGCCCAGCGAGTTGTGTACGGACGAGGTATTTTTGCGGCGGGCCACGATCGACATTGCCGGCATGGTGCCGACCGAGGCCGAATATCAAGAATTCGTGGCTGACCAGGATCCACAGAAGCGTGCGCGCCTAGTCGATCGCCTGCTGGCCCGCAAGGAATTCTCCGAGATCTGGGGGATGAAATGGGCCGAGCTGCTGATGGTCAAGAGCACGGTCGACGTCAGCTACAAGTCGATGTTCTTGTACTCGAATTGGCTGACCGAGCGGATTTCCAGCAACATGCCGCTGAATTTGATGGTGCAAGAACTACTCGGGGCGAGCGGCGGCACATTCACCAACGCCGCCACGAACTACTATCAAATCGAACGCGAGACCCTGAAGACGGCCGAGAACGTGGCGCAAGTTTTCATGGGCATTCGCACGCAGTGCGCCCAATGCCACAACCATCCGTTCGATCGTTGGACGATGGACGATTACTACAGCTTTGCGGCGTTTTTCTCGCAAATCGGCCGTAAGACAGGCGAGGATTATCGCGAGACGATCATCTTCAACACGAGCGCCGGCGAGGTGGCCCATCCCGTGGGTGGCCGCGTCATGCCGCCAAAGTTTCTGGGGGGCGCCGTGCCGAACGTGGCCGGGCAAGATCGCCGTGTGGTGCTGGCCAAATGGCTGGCCTCGCCCGAGAATCCGTACTTTGCAACGAGCGTCGCCAACCGCGTGTGGGCTCACTTCTTTGGCGTCGGCATTATCGAACCGGTAGACGATGTGCGGGTGAGTAATCCGGCCACCAATCCGGAACTGTACCAGGCGCTGGGAGAGAAATTCACGCAATACAACTACGACTTCAAGCAGTTGGTGCGCGATATCTGCAACTCGCAAACGTACCAGCGCGCCAGCGAGCGGACCGAGAGTAACGCTTCCGACGAATTGAATTTCGCGCATTCGCGGATCCGGCGCATTCGGTCCGAGAATGCCCTCGATTGTGTCAGCCAGATCACCGAGACGAAGGACAAGTTCCCCGGCCTGCCGCTGGGCGCTCGCGCCGTACAGATTGCCGACGGCAACGGCTCGACATATTTTCTCACCACGTTCGGCCGCTCGAATCGGGCCACGGTGGGCGTGTGCGAGGTCAAGACGGACCCCACGCTGTCCCAATCCCTGCATTTGTTGAATGGCGAAACGGTGGAATCCAAGGTCCGCGATGGCGGCGCGATCAAACGCATGCTCGAGGCCGGCCGGACGCCCGAACAGATCATCGAATCGATCTATATCCGCTGTTTGTGCCGCAAACCGACGACGGACGAGCGCGACAAGCTGATTGCCGTAATCGCGGCCGAGCCGGTCCCACAAAAAGGGCTGGAAGACGTCTTTTGGGCGGTGCTCAACTCACGTGAGTTTTTGTTCAACCACTAAAGTCCGACTGCGTGCCATGCGTCAATACTCGAAAATCTCCATGCGTTTCGTTTCCAAGTCGTTGATCGCTGCGCTGGTAATCGTTGGTGGCGCACGGTTCGCCGTCGCTGACGAGGCCAAGCCTGCGGACGGTGCGGAAGCAAAAATCAACTACGAGGAGCAGGTGCAGGCCATTTTTCGGCAGCACTGCTTCACCTGTCACGGTCCTGACACGGCCAAGAGCGACCTGCGGCTGGACAACTACGCCGCGATGATGCGCGGCGGCGCCAGCGGCGCCGTGTTGGAACCGGGCGATGCTGATAGTTCGCGTTTGTGGAAGCTTGTAGCGCACGAAGAAACGCCCGAGATGCCCCCCAAGCAGGACAAGCTGCCCGAGGCCACATTGGCAACGCTCAAGCAGTGGATCACGCAGGGGGCGTTGGAGAAGTCGGGCTCGACCGCCAAGATTAAAGCCAAGCCCAAGATCGAAATGAAAGCCACAGCCGGGGCAGGCAAGCCCGAGGGGCCGCCTCCCATGCCCGAGGGACTGTCGCGGCAACCGGTGGTCTACACGCCGCGGGCCGGCACGCTGACAGCGCTCGCAGCCAGTCCTTGGGCGCCGCTTTTGGCTGTGGCCGGTCAGAAGCAGATCGTGCTTTACAACTCGGACACCGCACAGCTGTTGGGAGTATTGCCGTTTGCCGAAGGGACGCCGCAAGTCCTCCGGTTCAGCCGCTCGGGAACGGTGCTATTGGCCGGCGGCGGACACGGCGGCCAGTCGGGACGCGTGGCTCTGTACGATGTGCGGACCGGACAACGCATCACGGAAGTGGGCGAGGAACTCGATTGCGTGCTGGCAGCCGACATCAACGACGACCACACGCAAGTGGCCCTGGGCGGCCCCAGTCGCGTGGTCCGTATCTATGCCGTGGCCGACGGCGCGCTGGTGAGCGAAATCCGCAAGCACACGGACTGGATCACCGCGATCGAATACAGCCCCGATGGGGTATTGCTGACCACGGCCGATCGCAATGGCGGCATGTTCGTGTGGGAAGCCGAGACGGCGCGCGAGTATCAGAACCTGAAAGGGCACACGCTGGGGATCACGGGCGTCAGTTGGCGGATCGATGGCAACGTGCTGGCCAGCGTCAGCGAAGACGGCACAATCAAGCTGTGGGAGATGGAGAACGGCACCCAAGTGAAGAACTGGGCCGCGCATCCGGGCGGCGGGACGGCGGTTCATTTTGCCATGGACGGACGTTTGGTCTCGTGCGGCCGGGATCGGGTGACCAAGATCTGGGATCAAAACGGCGCCCAGCAGCGCGCCCTGGAGGCTTTCGGCGATATCGCGCTGCGAACCGCGTTCACGCACGATGGTGCCCGCGTGGTTGCCGGCGATTGGACCGGAGACATTCGCCTCTGGGCCGCCGCGGATGGCAACCTGGCAGGCCGTTTGGCCAGCAATCCGCCCACGCTAGCCATGGTGGCCACATCGGAAGCCGCGCGTGCAGCAGCCGCCAAAGCAGCCGTCGAACAGGCCAATGCCGAAGTGGCCGCCGCTCAGAAAGCCGCCGAGGACAAGAACGCCGCGGCTACCGCCGCTGGCGAAAAGCTGAAAGCGGCGCAGGCCGAGGTCGAGAAGCTGGCTGCCGAGAAAGCCGCGGCCGACAAGCAATTGGCCGATAAGGCTGCCGCCGCCAAGGGGGCCGCGGAAGCAGCGGCTGCGGCCGCGAGCGCCGCGCAAAAGGCCGCCGAAGAGAGCGCCGCCTTCGAGCAAACGCAGACAGCCCGAGCAAGCGCGGCGAAATAGCGCTTGCTCGGGCTGTTTATTACTGCGTCATCAGGAGTGCCGCGGGCACTTCTCAATCGCGCCACGCGGACCCAAAGCTGGTCGATTCGGCAGGGGCGTCGTCCATGATCCCCGCCTCAAGCCACAACACCTGGCTGGCAACGCGGACTTAACCGTGTTGCCAGCGCGCCGTTTTACTCGCGCGGGCGAACCGCACCGGTAAGACCGGAATAGTCAGCGCGGTCTTCTGGGTGCCACAACGGCAAACCCATCGCAATGCGACGAGCCAGCACGTCGAGCTTCTCCGAAGAACCAGCCGGTGCTTCGGTCGGCGAAAATTGCTCGGTCTCAACGGGAGCGAAATCCTCGTCGTGGCCAAACTCTACGATCGCTTCGAATACATTCCGCATCTCTCTCAACCTACCTTCCGACGAAAAAACTAACTGACGAATGGAAAATACCAATACCAATGAAACTTATCAGGGCGGCGAACAACGGATCCGACTCTCCCGCGATAATTGCAAGAGGCGAATCCAAAAGCGAGGGATACAGCACCCGAACATTTTGCGCGCTACCGAGTCCAGCTTTTCATCCTGCTGGCGGGCGACGCTGTGAGTCGAACGGCGAACTCCAAAAAACGGATGCAGGCGGGCAGATGGCTTAAGCACGTTATTATTCGTGGCCATTATGCGCGAGTCAAGCGCCGAGTCAAAAAATTAGATTAGGGGCTGGAAAAACAATGTATTTTACCCACGTAGATCAACAAAAATTGATGCCAGCGAGTGATATCTGCTGGCAATTACATCTGGGTATTCTGTCCTGATCCATCATGTGGCACTTTGCAGTCGGTGTCGTGTGGTTTGCGATCGTATTCGGCGTCACAGACCGAGGGGCATGTCTCGACGATGCCGCATTGATTGCAAACGATGTGTACCAGATCGGCACTGCTGATCTTCAAGTCATGCTGTTGGCAGAGGGAATAAAGCTCGCGCAGATGAACGCACGGCATGATGAAGCCTCGCTAGCATGCTAAGGTTCACATCCGAAATGCTGCGGAACGCCCTCGCATGATACCGCAATGCTGCGATCGTGGCGAAGAAATTGTTGGCCGGCGCCAGGCGAGTGAACACTTTTTCAGTGCCGAGCGAACGTGCGGCACGACACAGTATGCTGTCGAGTCGGTAATGTTGCGGGCGCCCTTGGCATGGCGGCGGCGTACCGAGCACGCGCGTGGCTGAGGGCGCGTTCGCGTTGGTTCATGTCGCAGTTGCGTTCTGATTTGCGGGGCAAAAAAAACGTCGGAGGTCCATTGCCGTGAAGTGGTTTCAGCGCACGATACGACTGGCCCCGCTGTCGCGCGGTTTTCACCTGGTCACACGGCAGGTTGTGACCGCGCTACCGGAAATCGCGCAGCTGCAAATCGGCTTGCTGCACGTCTTCATCCAGCACACTTCGGCATCGCTATCGATCAATGAGAATGCCGACCCGGACGTGCCGCGCGATTTGGAGCGCGTCTTCGATACGCTCGCGCCGGAGGATTTTCCCTACGACCATACCGCCGAAGGGCCCGACGACATGCCGGCGCACGTCAAAGCGGCACTGCTGGGTAGCTCGGTCAGTGTGCCCGTGAACAGTGGCAGATTGTGTTTGGGGACCTGGCAGGGAATCTACCTGTGCGAGCATCGCGATCAGGCCATGGCGCGGAACCTGGTGCTGACGTTGTACGGCACCAGCGAGATGGAATGAAAACCGTCGCCCGCTCAGCCCCGGGTTGCCGGCGCGGCATGCAGCAGCTGGGCCACATCGTCCAACCAGCATTCCAACAAGGCCGATTGGTTGGCATTGCGATCGATATGCGTGAGAGCCTCCAGGCAACGATCGACGAGTGCCGCGACGTCCACCTGCTCAAATCGCCCGCTCGAGGTGGCGCGTGATAACGCGTCGGCAAGTTGCCGATCGACAGGTTCGGCGCCGGCCTGAACGCGCAGCAGGTCGCGATACGTTTCCAGGGCGAACCCGATCACCAACCGCATCCGCGCGCGGCGTGCCGAGGCTTCCTTGCCGGCCTCGTCGATGAATGCCGATAGCGTTTTGGCGAAGCTGACGTTATCGAAGTTGGTATCCAGCAGGTGAACTAGCAGCGTGTCGCGAAACTTCCACAGCGCGGGATCGGCCAGCGACTGCGCTTGCTCGAGGCTGCCGCCGCTACGCATGCCCAGGTCTTCTGCCTGCGCTCGATCGGTGACGATTCCCCGCGCCAGCAACAGATCAGCCACTACGGCAGCCGATAGCGGCCGGAACCGCAGCAGTTGCGCACGCGACCGGATCGTGGGCAACTGACGATCGGCGCTCGTGCCGATCAGGATCAAAACTGATTGCGGAGGTGGCTCTTCCAGCGTCTTCAACAGACTGTTGGCCCCCTCCTCGTTGAGATGATCGGCGTCGTCGATGATGGCCACGCGCCGTCCGCCCATGAACGGCTTCAAAGAAATATCGTGACAAAGGCCTTCTTGCATCCGCTTTTCTTTGGAGCCGATGAAGGCCTCGACCGGGATGAAGCTCTTGTCGGCCGGCCGCGATACGCGCAACAGATCAGGATGCGTGCCGGCCAAGACCTGCTGGCAGCCGGCACAGGTGCCGCACGGATCGAGCGCCGCGGCCGGATGCGTCTGACAGAGAAAGGCTTGCGCCAATCGTATGGCGAACGAGCGTTTGCCTATTCCAGCGGGCCCGACGAATAAAAACGTACTGGCCAACCGCCCCTGGGCCAGCATGGCGCGGAACTTCTCCACGACCTCGTCATGCCCTTCGATTCCTTGCCACGCCATTTCCGGTGTCCGTCCGTTCGGAAGAGATTCACCACGGAGACGCGGAGGCACGGAAAAGAATGCAAACGGCAGAATGATGAATGATGAATTCTAATCGGCCCGGTCAACCTCGTCACGATTTATCATTTTGCATTCATCATTCATCACTTCTCTTTCCTCTGTGCCTCCGCGTCTCCGTGGTGAACTGTTTTGCTCAATCACGCCACGCGGTAACGTAACGCCGGGCTGTCTTGGGTTTGTACTTCGTCGAGATTGGTCACGCGCAACCGGCCGTGCTGATAGAGGTATTCTACGTGCGCGCCGACTTCTTCCAGCGCCAACAGCGTGTTGAAGCCGATCGCGCGCGGATACATGATTTGGGTTACGTCGCTAATGGTGGCTGGCTGGGGCGCGTCGGCGATGGCTGTGGTGACGCGATCTAGCTTGCGTTCGTGGCTGACGCGGATCTCGTCGATACGGGTGTAGACATCGCGAATCGGCGTTTCATGGCCACCGAGCGCGATTTCAAAGCCTGGTAGGCGGCGCACTTTTTCCAGGGCTTCGAGATAGTGTCCCAACCCCGTGTAGGCCGTGATGCTTTCCGGGGCCTGATGCGGCGTAATGTGATTAAGGATGTGATCGGCGCTAATCAACACGTCGCCGATGGCGATGCAGACCTGGCCCGGGCAATGCCCGGGAGTATGGATGAAGCGCAGGCCGTCGAATTCCATGCCGTCGGCCAGAGTCATGTCGACCCGCACGCTGCGCACGTGTTTCTTGGAAAAGCCGTACATCTCCATCAGCATCGGTTCGAGATCGGCCGCCACGCCGGCCCGCTGCAGATACGTTTTGAGTGCTCGGGTGGCGACGATGACTCGTTCTTCGTAGGCAGTTAGCACCCAGCGATCCAGTGCGTGAATGCCGACCTCGGCGCCGGTCAACTCCAGCAGGTGAGAAAGTCCGCCGAAATGATCGATATGGCCGTGCGTCAGCAGGATGCGGCGGATGTCTTTCACACCGACTGGCTCGTGAAATTCGGTCCGTACCGTTTCCAACCCGGCCAGCACATGGCTATTGCAGTTGCCGTAACCGCTGCCAGTATCGATGAGCGTCAGCGGCCCGGCATCGAAGACCAGGTAGACGTAGGCAATAAAGTTGGGAAAGGCTTCGCAGGGAATGCGATAGATGCGGGTGCCCGAACTGGAGACAAACCGCTCGATAGCCGGAAGTTCGCTCATGCACTCCACACGCCGTTTGAACCCGAACAGCCACGCGGCGGGCAAGAGGGGCCTAACGCCGGCGGACTGGCGTGCTTTCTACCACCTGACCCGCCGCTGGGCAACGGCCCGGAGACTGCGGCTAGTTTTACGGGCCGCAAGACGCGGCAAACGGAAGAGACTAACCGCGAATCACACGAATTACACGAATGGGAAAAGACTGGAAAAGAATCGATCCATGCAAATCTTCAATGTACGGCTCGTATTTCTTCGTTCGTGCAATTCGTGTGATGCGTGGTTTATTTCTGCTTGCACGCCACCGCTGCGCGAGGCTTTGCCGCGGTAATCGGACCGAAATCGCCGGGCCGCGATGATCGGCGACCTGACTACCCAAACAATTGTGCCACTGGCTCGCCGCCGTCGACGAATTTGATGGGGCGGCCGATTGAGCTCATGTTCTCGGTCGCCGGATTGATGCCCAGGCTTTTGCAGAACGTCTGGAACAAGTCCTGCACCGAGACGGGGTGATCGGTCACAGCTGCGCCTCCGGCGTCGGTGTGACCGATCACTTGCCCGCCGCGGATGCCACCCCCAGCCAAAGCGACATTGAACGCTCGCGGAAAATGGTCTCGCCCTCCCCTGGGATTGATCTTGGGGGTGCGGCCGAATTCACCCATCCAGATCACCAGGGTCTTGTCGAGCATGCCGCGCTGTTTGAGATCGGCGATGAGCGCGGCGACGGGCTGGTCGATCTGACCGCACAGGTTGCCGGTGCGCTCGAAGACATTATCGTGCGTGTCCCAATTTCCGTGACTCACCTCGACAAAGGTCACGCCCCCGGCGACCAGACGGCGCGCCAATAGGCAGGCCGATCCAAAATCGGTACGACCATAGCGATCGCGCTCGGCGTCAGGCTCCTGATCGAGTTGAAAGGCCGCCATGCGGTCGCTAGTGACCATGCGGGCTGCCTTGGCGTACAACTTTTGATGGTCGGCAACTTCTTGTTCGGCGCCACTTGTCGCGTAGCTCGACTCTAGTTTCGCGAGCAGGCCCAGTCGGCGTTGGAAGCGGGGCGCCGCGGTGGTTAGCTTGGTATTG
>DASXEJ010000246.1 GCA_036490175.1 Pirellulales bacterium
ACTACATGGGGGTCGACGGCATTAGCTTCACGCTGGTCCTGTTGACGTCGTTCGTCACCATGTTGTCGATGGGGGCCAGTTGGAACATCACCAAGCACGTCAAGGCCTACTGCATCCTGTTCCTGCTGTTGGAAACAGGCATGCTGGGCGTATTCCTGTCGTTGGACTTCTTTTTGTTCTATGTGTTCTGGGAAGTCATGTTGCTGCCGATGTATTTCCTCATCGGTGTATGGGGTGGTCCGCGGCGCGAGTATGCCGCCATCAAGTTCTTCCTGTACACGCTGGTCGGCAGTGTGTTGATGTTGATCGCAATTCTGATGCTGTACTTCAACAGCGATTTGCGCGAGCTGACGCCGGCACAACAGCGCGATGCTCACGTGCATCAATCCGTCTTGGAAGGGAAAGACGCCGACGAGCCCATTCACACGTTCAATTTGTTGGCGCTCGCCAAGATCGGACAGCTCGATCAATCTCCGTTCGACAAGCCGCTATGGCTGGGCAAGTCGATCCAATGGTGGGCATTTATCCTGTTGTTCATCGGTTTTGCTATCAAAGTGCCGGCCGTGCCATTTCATACCTGGTTGCCCGATGCGCACGTCGAGGCGCCTACACCGATATCCATGATCCTGGCCGGTGTGTTGTTGAAGATGGGCGGGTACGGCATTATTCGCATCTGTTACCCGATCTGTCCCGATGCCGGGTATGAACTGGCTTGGGTCGTGTCTGGGATCGGCGTCTTCAGCATGGTTTATGGTGCGTTTGCCGCCATGGCGCAGAAGGATTTCAAACGCCTGGTGGCCTACAGCTCGGTAAGCCATATGGGTTACGTGCTACTCGGCATTGGCGTGTGGAGCGCCTGGATGGGGACGGATTATAACCCCGACTACTGGGCCCTGGGGATGAATGGCGCCATGTTCCAGATGATCGCTCACGGCATCAGCTCGGCCGGCATGTTCTTTATGGTCGGCGTGATCTACGACCGCGTTCATCATCGCAACCTGGATGAATTCGGCGGACTGTTCGCCAAGATGCCGGTCTATAGCGGCTTGGCATTCGGCATCTTTTTCGCGGGCCTAGGACTGCCGGGGCTGTGCGGATTCATCGGTGAAGTGTTTGTTACGTTGTCGGTATGGAGCTTTAGCAAGGCCCTAGCCGTGATCTCGGCGTCGGTCGTAATACTGACCGCCGGTTACATTTTGTGGACATTGCAACGCGTCTATCTGGGACCTGAGTACAAGGGACCGCACGCCGAGGGAATCTATCCGATTACGCCGCGCGAGTTGAGCATCGCCGTTCCCTTGCTGGCCTTTGCGATTCTGTTCGGCGTTTTTCCGTCGGCCGTGTTCCGATATTTGACGCCGAGCGTCAATAAAGAAGTCAGCGAACTGGCCGACTGGACCAGAGAAAAGAAGCAGCCCCGGCTGGATGCCGCCGATGAGGCGGCCGACATCGCCATGGCCAGCCAACGCTGAGAGCCATTGCCAGCCAACACTGAGACAACGCGGCCGGCGCGAGATGGTTAAAAGTCATGCGATTCGAAATACAAATCGAGGATTCGTAACTAGAGTTGTCACGGCCCAGCGGCCGACTTTGCAAGCCGCCACGCACGTGCTCACAAGAAACGGTTAACCGTGAACTTTCAGGAACTTGTAAATAATCTGCGTCTCGACACTATCAATGTGTCGCTGCCGGGCTTTCAGCCGGAACTGGCGATTTGCGCCACGATCGTGGTGATGTTGCTCGGCCGTATCCCACGTTGGCGCCTGGACGCCTTCTACGTGGCCCTGGCGGGATCGATCGCTGCATTGGTGCTAGCCGCGCCCTGGCGGTATTTGGGCGTGGATGCACCGACGGCCAGCGGCACGTATCCGGCTGAGATTTTTACCGGCATGCTGCTATTCGACGGCATGACGGTTTATTTTCGTTCGGTCCTGCTGCTGTTCGCGGTGCTCTTTATCGTGATGACCCGCCTGTCGGGCATTCCGGATCGAGAGGACGGCGCGGATTTCTACACGCTCATTCTCGGCGGCATTCTGGGCATGTGCATCATGGCTTCGGCGAACCATCTGCTGATGGTCTTCGTGGGAGTCGAGATGGCTAGCGTTCCATCGTACGCATTGGCCGGCATGCTCAAGGGGCGCCGGAAGAGCAGCGAAGCAGCCTTGAAGTACTCCGTTTTCGGCGCCGGGACTGCGGGCGTGATGCTGTATGGCATTAGCCTGATCGCGGGAGCCACTGGCTCGGCCCATCTGCCGACGATCGTAACGCAGTTGGCCTCGATGCCGGCCGACGTGTTCGCCGAGAGGGAGTCCGTGCTAATGCTCGGAGGCCTGATGTTGGCCGTCGGACTGGCATTCAAGCTTTCGGCTGTGCCATTCCATTTCTGGTGCCCAGACGTGTTCGAGGGAGCCAGTGCTGAAGTAAACGCCTTCTTATCAGTGGCGTCGAAAGCGGGCGCCTTGGCCCTGTTGGTTCGTATAGGAATCGGTTTCACTCACGCACCGGCTGCCGTCCCTACGGCTGAGCTCCCAATCGCCGAAAGGTCTGCGACGGCACAAGTCGTGTTGGTGTCGGCCGCTCAGCCGGGCCCAGCGCTAGAGCATGAAGCACCGGCCGCGACGGGCGTTGTCCCGGCAACGGAGCCGCCGAAGGACGAATTAAAGCATGTCATTACCGGCGAGCCGGCCAGTGAGGATACAACGCTCGATCGGGTCCGCGACTATATCGCTGGCTTGATCGCCCTGCTGGCTGCTGTCACATGTACGTTCGGCAACCTGGCCGCCTACGCCCAGACGAATATCAAGCGTCTGTTGGCTTATTCGACGATTGCCCATGCTGGCTACATGATGATGCCTGTGGCCGCTGCGGTGGCGCTGGTGGGGCATGATTCGGAACAGGCCGAACAGGCTGTGGCGGCTGTGGCGTTCTACGTGGGCGTGTACCTGTTCATGAACCTGGGTGCCTTTGCCATCGTGGCCTTCCTTCGCAACACGATGCGCAGCGAAGAGATCTCCGACTATGGCGGCTTGATCCGCCACTCGCCGGGGTTGGTGATTTGCTTTTCGATCATTTTGATTAGCCTAGTTGGGCTGCCCTTTTTCAGTGGGTTTATCGCCAAAGTTCTGGCGTTTTACGCGCTAATTCCCGCCGGACTGCTATGGCTGCTCGTTGTCGGCGGTTTGAACACGGCGATCAGTCTTTTCTATTACTTGCGGGTTGTGAAAGCGATGACGATGGATCCTGAGCCGGCGGATCGGCTGCCGGTTGATTTTTCGATGGTTTCGGCCGAGGGCGCTTTCGTCGCACTCATTACGTTGCCGGTGGTGGTCTTGGGTGTCGCCTGGGATCCACTCTATCGCTGGGCTATCGCCGCAAGTCATCAGCTGTTGAGTTGAACCCTGTTTAGATCGGCCGATTAGCACGCCAAGTCCTGGACGCGACGTGTTTCGATCGGCGAATTAGATAACACGAGAAGCTGCGCATGGCACAGGTCGACTCCATCGATCTCCTGAATCGGCTGTTCGAAATCGAACATCGGTCGCTGTTGACCTATTTGACCGACGCTTGTCCTTGGACGCACTCAGGCGAGGAGAAGGCCACGACGGCGCTCGCCCACATCGCGGCCGATCAGCAAGCCATGACCGTCCGCATCGCGGAGCTCATTGACTCTCGGGGCGGGCGAATCGACTCCGGTTCTTTCCCAATGTATTTCACCGACACCAACCTGCTATCGCTTGATTTCATGCTGCGAGAGTTGGTGAAGCATCAAAAGCACGACATTGCGGAAATCGTGCGGATCGTCGCTATGTTGGGGGCTGATCGCGAGGCACGAGAACTGGCCGAGGAGATTCTGGGCAGCGAGCGAGCCCATCTCGAAGTCCTTGAAGATCTGGCCATTCAACCGGCGTAGCGTGGCCCTATGCGGCTGTTCGACTCTCACGCCCATTTGAACCAGAGCGATTTCGACGAAGATCGCCCGGCAGTGATCGAGCGCGCGCGCCAAGCAGGCGTGACATCGATCGTCACGGTCGGCTACAACGTTGCCTCTAGTGTGCAGAATGTCGAGATCGCGGCGACTTTTCCGGGCCTATTTGCCGCCGTGGGAATCCAACCCAACGATACGGTGCACGCCGGCGCGGATGACTGGCAGCGCATAGTAGACCTGGTCGCTGCGCCGCGCGTGGTGGCAATTGGCGAGACCGGACTGGACCGATATTGGGATACCTCCCCGCTGGAGTTGCAGCAGGATTATTTCGATCGGCATCTACGGCTGTCGCAGCAGACTGGTCTGCCGTTCATCGTCCACACGCGCGAAAGCGACGCCGAAGTACTGGCGATGTTGCGCGGGGCGCGCACACGTGGCCCGCTGTCAGGAGTAATGCACTCCTTCACGGGCAGCGAAGAGACGGCCGCCGAGTGCGTTTCTCTGGGGCTATACATTAGCTTTGCCGGCATGGCGACGTTCAAAAAATCCGACGCCTTGCGCGCGATAGCAGTGATGATTCCGGCCGATCGGATTTTGATCGAAACGGATTGTCCCTATCTCTCGCCGCATCCCTTGCGCGGCCGGCGGAATGAGCCTGCCCACCTGCTGCACACGGCCGAATGCCTGGCCGCGGTGCGCGGCGTCAGTCTCGAGGAGTTCGTCGCGCAGACAACGGAAAACGCATCCCGTTTGTTTCGTGTGACCTCAACATAAGTCGCATCGCAGATTAGGCACACGTCGCGTTGGCGGCCAATCCGTGCCGTCGCTGGCTAGCCGACCGGCTCGGTGCGTGGGCACGATCCAAGAATCTCGAACCGCAGGGTTTTCTTGGCCAAGGCCTGCAGCGCCCGGCGGACCTTCAGGTCGGACTCGTGGCCGTCCAACTCGATGAAGAACAGGTATTCGCCGTGGCTGATCGGAAACGATTCGATCCAGGTAAGATTCAAGCGGTTCCTTTTGAAGATATTGATCGCCTCGGCCAGCGAACCGGGGCGGTGTTCAATCTGGAACATGGCGGCGGTCTTATCCCGGCCCGACCGTGCGGCGGCGTCGGCGCCAATGACTGCAAACCGGGTGATATTGTCTGGATTGTCCTCGATGCTTTCCGCGATGATCTCTAGCCCGTACTGAGCGGCTGCCTGAACGCTGGCGATGGCCGCGGCACCGGGCTTGTCGAAGGCGATTTGCGCGGCCGCCGAGGTGCTGGTGACTTCAATAGGGCGGGCCGTCGGTAAGTGTTTTGCCAACCAATTACGGCACTGCGACAGCGCCTGCGGCTTGCTGTAAACCTCGGACACTTCGCTACGCGGGCAACGTCCCAACAACGCATGATGAATTCGCAACTGAACCTCGCCACAAATGCGCACGCGCAGCCGCATGAACGTATCGAGCGTGTCGGCAATCCGGCCATCGGTGGAATTCTCGATCGGCACCAGTCCGTAGTCCGCCTGTTTACGATGTACCTCCTCGAATACGGCCGCGATCGATCCGACGGGGATAAGCTCGACACTTTGGCCAAAACGGTGCAGAGTCGCGATATGGCTATAGGTGTATAGGGGGCCGAGAAATGCGACACGCAATCGTCGTTCGAGCTGCCGCGATCCACTGATAATCTCGCGAAACACGGCGCGCATGCTGTCAGGGGAAAGAGGGCCCTTGCTCAGTTCCACGACGCGGGCCAGGATCTCTTCCTCGCGCCCCGGGACAAACACTGGCTGATGGGCTGCCTCTTTCAGCTTGCCGATTTCCAGCACGAGGTTGGCCCGTACGTTGATCTGCGCAATCAATTGGCGGTCGATGCGGTCGACCGCGGCGCGCAGTTCGGCCACTGTTTGCCCTTGAGGGGAACGCGGCCGTGGATTGGGCTTGGTAACTTCTTTTCGCACCGGGGGTTACTCGTGCTAGGATGCTGCTTTAGAATCACGCTGTTCGGTAAAAATGGAGCTTGGACCCTCTTGTAGCCGTCTGGCGAAGCAAGCGTCAAGAATCATGTTGTGGAACATACACGGCAGCGGAAAACGCGAAACCCATCCGCGCGATCGGATTCGCCGAATAACCAATACCAACGGCTGGGCTCATGCCGCCACAGACCCACATGGCAGACGGGACCACCTTGGCAGTATCTCGATCTCGTCGCGTCAATAATCAAGGTTAGGACCGAAATGGTCGCCTGCCAGTTTGGCAGCATGGAAAACTGATCTTTGTGCAGGTTGTCAAACTGGCAGTTTTACGTGAGCTTCGCCTCGAAAGCCGAGCGATCGAGGGTCAGGGCGTGCGCCGTAACTTATTTGTCTGTATAGACCTGTGATTTCCACTCCGGAGCATATCATCGGCACGATCTTTGCGTTGGGACTCCTCCGAGCAATATGCGCACGCAGCCAGTTATGGTCCCCGGCCCGGCCTGTGGCGCACCAATCTAAACGACATTCCTCTCTAAACATGAATTGAGACGCGACGTACGCAAAGCGTTCGCGCAACACCATAAGGAGCAATTTCCATGGCACAAGGCGAAAAGATCATTGGTATCGATCTGGGAACGACCAACTCCGTGGTGGCGATCATGGAAGGGGGCGATCCCAAGGTCATTCCAAATCAAGAAGGCAACCGGCTCACTCCCAGCGTGGTCGCGTTTACCGATAAGGGAGACGTGCTGGTCGGCGAACCGGCGCGTCGTCAAGCCGTTACGAACCCAACCCGTACGGTCTACTCCATCAAGCGTTTTATGGGGCGCCGCCACGGCGAGGTGGCTGCCGAAGAGAAGTTGGTTCCCTACAGCGTTACCGGCGGGACGCAGGACTATGTCAACGTCAAGATCGGCGACAAGGAATACACCCCGCCCGAGATCTCGGCCAAGATTCTTCGCAAGCTGAAGGAGTCGGCCGAAGCGTACCTGGGTCACAAAGTCAATAAGGCCGTTATCACGGTGCCGGCCTACTTCAATGACGCTCAGCGGCAGGCCACCAAAGATGCCGGTCAAATTGCCGGCTTGGAAGTTGCCCGCATCATCAACGAGCCGACAGCCGCGTCGCTGGCCTATGGCTTGGACCGAAAAGAGTCCGAGAAGATTGTCGTGTTCGATCTAGGTGGCGGTACGTTCGACGTCTCGGCATTGGAAGTGGCTGAAGGTGTCTTTCGCGTCATTAGCACCAATGGCGACACGCACCTGGGTGGCGACGACTTTGACTTCATGCTGCTCAACTATGTCGCCGACGAGTTCAAGAAAGACCAAGGCATCGACCTGCGCAAAGATGCCATGGCCCTGCAGCGGCTGCAAGAAGCCTGCGAGAAGGCCAAGAAGGAGTTGAGCTCGGCCGCCTCGACCGATTTGAACCTGCCGTTCATTACCGCGGACGCCAACGGCCCAAAACATTTGCAGATGAGCATCACGCGTGCCAAATTCGAGCAGCTGGTCGATCCACTGATTGAACGTTGCCGTGGTCCGGTGATGAAGGCGCTGGAAGACGCCAAGATGCAGCCCAAAGACATCGACGAAGTCGTGTTGGTGGGTGGCTCGACGCGCATTCCCAAGGTCCAGGAGCTGGTCCAAAAGATCTTCGGCAAAGAGCCGCACAAGGGCGTTAACCCTGACGAGGTCGTGGCCATTGGTGCGGCGATCCAAGGGGGTGTCTTGGCCGGCGAAGTCCAGGACGTATTGCTGCTCGACGTGACGCCGCTAGCGCTGGGGATTGAAACCTTAGGCGGCATCATGACCAAATTGGTCGAACGAAACACGACCATCCCGACCGAGCGGAAGCAGACCTTTAGCACGGCGGACGATCAGCAGACGGCCGTCACGGTGCGTGTCTTCCAGGGCGAACGCGAGATGGCCGCCGACAATCGTTTGTTGGCGCAATTCAACCTGGAGGGGATCCCCCCGGCCCCGCGCGGCGTGCCGCAAATTGAAGTCAAGTTCGATATCGACGCCAACGGCATCCTGAACGTCGCCGCGAAGGATCTCGGCACAGGCAAGGAACAGACGGTGCGCATCGAGAAGTCGAGCGGTCTGTCGAAGGAAGAGATCGACCGCATGGCCAAGGACGCCGAAGCTCATGCGGCCGACGATAAGAAGAAGCGCGAGTTGGCGGAGTCACGCAACCAGGCCGATTCGCTCTGCTTCCAGGTCGAAAAGCTGCTCAAGGAGAACGACACCAAGCTCAGCGGCAGCGACAAGAAGCCGCTCGAGGACGCCATCGCGAAAACGCGCGACGTGGCCAAGGGGCATAACGTCGATGCGATCAAATCCGCGATCAGCGAACTGGAGCAGGCTTTTCACGCGGTCGGCAAAGTTTTGCACGAAGCGGCCACCGCAGGCCGGACGGCCGACGCCGGTGGCGACGGCGCGAAGAAGCCTGCCGGCGATGAAGAGGCGATTGACGCCGAGTTTGAAGTCAAGGAATGAGATTCCCAATCATCCTGGGCGTAACACTGTCGGCCGGCGCGTTCCTTGATGAACGGCCGGCCGTCGGCGCGTCCGGAGGGAAGAAAGGGCATATATAACAATGGCATTTCGTTTCGACAAATTGACGATCAAGGCTCAAGAGGCAGTCCAGCGCGCCCAAGAGATCGCCGCCGATCGTGGCAATCCGCAAATCGAGCCCATTCATCTCTTGGCTGGCTTGGTGGCGGAGACCGAGGGGGTAATTCGCCCCGTGCTCGACAAGATTGGCGCGAATCGCGGGCAACTCGACAAGGTGATCGCGGCCGAGCTGAAGCAACTACCGACCAGTTCGGGCGGCGCGCCGCCGCAGCCCTCGTCGGCGCTCGGGCAGGTTTTCGATGCCGCGGCCAAGCAGGCCGAGCTAATGAAGGACGAGTTCGTTTCAACCGAGCATCTGTTGCTGGGGCTGGCAAAAACCGATTCCAAAGCCAAACAGGTTCTGAAGCTAAACGCGATTGGCGAGACGGAAATCCTCAAGGCACTGCAAACGGTACGCGGCAGCGCCCGCGTCGAAGATCAAAACCCTGAAGCGAAATTCCAGGCGCTCGAGAAATACGGCATCGACCTGGTGGATCGCGCCAACCAGGGCAAGCTCGACCCTGTGATCGGTCGCGATCAGGAGATTCGGCGCGTGATCCAAGTCTTGTCGCGCCGCACCAAGAACAATCCGGTGCTGATCGGCGAGCCAGGAGTAGGCAAGACCGCCATCGCCGAGGGGCTGGCCCTGCGGATCGTGCAAGGGGACGTACCGCAAAGCCTGAAGAACAAGCGTGTCATCGCTCTGGACATGGGAGCATTGATCGCCGGCACCAAGTTTCGCGGTGAATTCGAAGAACGACTCAAGGCCGTACTCAAGGAAGTCCAATCGGCAGGTACAGTTATCCTGTTCATCGACGAATTGCACACGGTCGTTGGCGCGGGCGCGGCCGAAGGGGCCAATGACGCCGCTAACCTGCTCAAGCCAGCGCTCGCTCGCGGAGAGCTGCGCTGTATCGGCGCTACGACTCTCGACGAGTATCGCAAGTACATCGAGAAAGATGCGGCGCTCGAGCGCCGCTTTCAACCAGTGATGGTCGGCGAGCCTTCGGTCGAAGACACGATTGCCATACTGCGCGGCTTGAAGGGACGCTACGAGGCACATCACAAGGGTGTGAAGATCAAAGATTCCGCGTTGGTTGCCGCAGCGAACCTGTCGAATCGCTACATTCCTGATCGTTTCTTGCCCGATAAGGCCATCGACCTGATGGACGAAGCCACCAGCCGGCTGGCGATGGAGCTGGAAAGCGTGCCGACCGAAATCGACGAAGTGCAACGTCGCCTGATGCAATTGGAGTTGGCTGCCCGGCAGCTCTCGGAAGAAACCGAGGAGCATGCGCAAGACCGGCTGGAAGACATCGAAGCCGAAATGAAGTCTCTGCGCCTCAAGCTGCGAAACCTTCGCGAGCAATGGGAGGCGGAGAAGCACGGGGTCGGTGACGTGCAGACAATTCGCAACGAGCTGGATAAGGTCGAGCTGGAATTCTCACAGCTCAGCACCTCGGTGAAAGAGCGACAATCGGCTGGCCTTCCCATCGAAGAGCGAGATTATCAACGTCTTTATGAGCTCGACAACCAGCGCAAGAAGCTGGCCACGCGGCTGGAAAGTGCCGGCACTCCGCCGCCGACCAGCGGACGGCGCCTATTGCGGCAGGAAGTTGGGCCGGACGAAATCGCCGAGGTCGTAAGCGCGTGGACCGGTATACCGGTTAGCCGCATGATGGAAACAGAAAAGGCCAAGCTGCTAGTCTTGGAAGAACGTCTGCATCAACGCGTTGTCGGACAGGACGAAGCCGTCGAGGCTGTCGCCAACGCGGTCCGCCGCAGTCGCTCGGGCTTGCAAGATCCAAATCGCCCCATC
Source organism: Pirellulales bacterium (assembly GCA_036490175.1). Taxonomy (NCBI): domain Bacteria; kingdom Pseudomonadati; phylum Planctomycetota; class Planctomycetia; order Pirellulales; species Pirellulales bacterium. The sequence continues at coordinate 10,321 of DASXEJ010000246.1, forward strand.
GGCTCGTTCATTTTCCTTGGCCCGACAGGCGTCGGAAAGACCGAGCTTTGCAAAGCGCTGGCTGAAGTTCTGTTTGACGATGAAAATGCCATGGTGCGGCTCGATATGAGTGAGTTCATGGAGCGACACACCGTGAGCCGATTGATCGGCGCGCCGCCGGGGTACGTTGGCTACGACGAAGGGGGGCGACTCACCGAAGCCGTTCGGCGGCGTCCCTACTCGGTTGTACTGCTCGATGAAATTGAGAAGGCGCACCGCGACGTATTCAATGTGCTGCTGCAAGTTCTCGACGATGGGCGCCTGAGTGATAATCAGGGCCATACCGTCGACTTTACCAACACGCTGGTCGTGATGACGTCGAACATCGGCAGCCAGGAGATCCAAGAGGTCACGCGCAGCGGTGGCGGTCAAGAGGCGATTCGCTCGGCGGTGCAAGAGCAGCTGGAATCACGCTTTCTGCCGGAGTTCCTCAACCGCATCGACGAGACGATCATCTTTCATCCGTTGGATGCCAAGCAGTTGCGAAAGATTGTCGATCTGCAAGTTGCTCGGCTCCGCCATCAGGTCGAGCAAACGGGCTTGGCGCTGGAAGTCACCGACGCGGCTCTGGATGCCGTGGCGCTGATCGGCTACGACCCGGTGTATGGGGCGCGACCGCTGAAGCGGGTGATCCAACAGAAGCTGCAGAATCCTCTGGCCACGGAGCTACTGAAGGGAACCTTCAGCGAGGGGAGCACCGTGAAGATCGACTACCAGGATGGCGATTTCACGTTCGAGCGCAGCGAGAAAGAGGAGCCGGCCGCTACCAAGTAGCCGGCGAGTGCGATCCAACGCATTTGTAGAATGGCACTAGATAGCAGTCGCTATGGATGACCGCCGGATCCTCAAGATCTCGGCGGCATTCGAGCGGATTTTTACGCTCTACCGATCCGACTTTGACAATTGCCAGTTGGCAATGACAACGTCGGCTCCGGGCGTGAGGCGCCGCAGCTTTTCGGCAATAACGGGCCGCTCAGAAACCTTGGCCGTCTTGAGCTTCTTGGCCAGAAGGTTCAACTTCTTGCGGCGGTGGCGCCGCCGTTTGATCTCTTTTCCGCGTTCGCTGATCCCACCCACCGTTGAAACTCCTTGGCCCGCTGACTGATACGTCGGATCATCAACCGTCGCCGCCCGAAAGCGTGTGGTTCGGTTTTATCCGGCTGAAGGGGCTGCGTCAATCGGCATTGCGGCTCCAGATGGCCGCCGTCGCGACGTACAGGGTGCCGATGAGGACAGCAGATCGTGCCTAACGAGTCACAATTGGGGACTTATTTGTTGCGGAACCGGTTTGTAGCGGCACCGGTCCAGTCGCAGTTCAAATTCGAGGGTGTGCCGCACAGGGCAGGGTGGCAAATGCACATTCTGAGTGAAGTTTTGCGATTCACCCCTAAGAATGGCTGATGGCTTTTCGGGATGAAGACATCAGCCTACCGATTCATGGCAGCTGGTGAAACTTTGCACTAGCGCTCCGATATTGGATCGCAGGAATCGGACGGTGAGTGCCTGCGCTCCCGGAATGCTTCGCGATCGTGTTCTCAAAATCTCGGCAAATGGCGGCCATTGCTTCGCCGATTGCAAGGCCTAAAATTGCGCCACCGCGGCGCGCGAAACGTGTCGCAGCAAGTGTCTTGCTGTATCAACGCGGCGATGTGGTCTTTGAGCGTTACGAGGTCGCACGGTAAACAACCGGGCGCTGATTACAGTCTTGATCGTGCAATCGTTCATGAAGGTACCTGCGCTTCACCATTTGGCCCCTACGCAGAGCGAAGGACCTTTCATCGCAGCCTAGCTGGTTGCCTTGGTTGTGTTCGGCGCGTTGGCAGTGGCGGCGGCGCTTAAGTTTCGCGACGATTCTATCGAGGCAGTATCACGGGCCGCGAGTCGGTCTGCTGATGAGGCGGCTTTGCTGGGGCATGGTTTTGCCAGCAGAAGTTCCTTGAAGGCATGTGGGATTTAGCGATGTCTTTTTCCCTGACATCTTTCGACGTAGCGGGCATTCGAATTCCCGACAGCAAGCTCGCCAAGGCGGCGACCGAATTCGTTCGCGATTGTGAATCAGATTTGTTATTTGATCATTCCGTGAGGGTATTCCTGTGGGGAGCCCTGCGCGGAAAGCATCGAGGCTGGAAGTTCGACCCCGAGTTGCTTTTCTTAGGAGCGATGTTTCACGATGTGGGGCTAACCGCCAAACACCGCAGCGCCAGCAACCGTTTTGAAATCGATAGCGCCAACGCCGCGCGGGATTTTCTCTGCCAGCATGGAGTAGCAGCCGAGGTGATCGGCCTGGTGTGGGACGCCATTGCGCTACATACGACTCCCGAAATTCCGTGGCACAAGCAGACTGAGGTGGCGCTCGTGACCGCGGGGGTCGAATTGGACGTCATGGGCATGGGTTTCGACGAGGTGCCGGACGACGTCAAATCGCTCGTGCTGGCAGCCCACCCTCGCAAGGACTTCAAGACCCACATCATTCGGGCCTTTGCCGATGGCTTCCGGCACAAGCCCGAATCGACATTCGGCACAGTTAATGCTGACGTATTGGCCAAGACCGAGCCTGGCTTTGCGCGACAGGATTTCTGCGCTTTGATTGCGGGATCTCGTTTTCAGAACTGATCAGATCCTTTTCTTAGGAAACCGTTATGGCCAGTAAGAAGCACTCGTTAGACGCGGCACGCTGCGGCGCATTCTTTTTGGCAGCTTTTGCATGCTTGCTGGCGGTCGTTGTATTCTCGGCAACCAAGTCGGCCGCCGATGAACCGCCCAAAGCAGTTGCTTCGAGTTACGACCAAATAACCCCCACGCTGCTGGGGAAACAAAGCTTTACCGCCACAATGGCCAAAGACAAAGCGGACAAGGCTGCCGTAATGGCGCGTCAGAAGAAGCTTCTGGAAGAGCGCTATGAGCTAACTCCGAAACTCGACAAGAAGTTGACCATGACACGCGGCAAAGCCATCGCGATTGGTCCGGCAACAAAGCTGGCCAATGGCCTCACCTGGGAAAAATTGGCCGACATGTCGAGCGACGTCATCCGCGATCAAGGGGTGTTTCCGAAAGGTTTCTTGCCGCTTCCTCATCCCAAGCACGACGTAGGGGGGATGGTTTTTCCCCAGGCCGAAATCAAGGCCGTCAAACGCCTGGAACGGTTCGACATTGATTTCGATCTGCCGGAACCGTTTCTGCCCGAGTTTCCTCCGGCGATGTTCCTTACGTCGCGTCCCGATTTAGGGGATGTGTCGCAAGGCAAGATCGTCGCGGTGGATAATTTCCAAGAGCTGTTCGCCGGCATATTGAATAGCAAGGACCTGGAGGGCCTACGCCTGTTGGTCACGCAATTTCCTCAGCAGCAGTTTAATGCCACAGCTGATCGCAAGACAGAACAGACCCTTGGCATGCAAGGGGTGTCCTGCTTTGATTGTCACGTGAATGGCCACACTTCTGGCGCGACACACTTGGTCGGCGACATCCGACCGCAATCGCATCGACGGCGGATCGACACGACGAGTCTGCGCGGCGTCAATATTCAACGCCTGTTCGGATCGCAACGTGCTCTGAAGACGATAGAAGATTTCACCGAGTTCGAACAGCGCGGCGCCTATTTCGATGGCGATCAGCTCTCGGCATCGGCCAAAGGGATCAATCCGCTCGAGCGCGGCAGCCAGGTCCATTTCATGGCCGAAGTGCAGGAGCTGCTCAATTTTCCGCCGGCGCCTAGTCTGGGCTGGGATGGAAAGCTGGATCCCAAAAAATTCGACGAAGCCTCGCCCGAAATGCAGGGACAAAAGCTGTTCTTCGGCAAGGCGCAATGCTCTACGTGTCACCCCGCACCGTACTATACCGACAATTCGATGCACGACCTGATGGTCGAACGGTTTTACAAGACGCAGACCATCAACGGCTTGGTGGCGACGTCCCAGGGTCCCATCAAAACGTTTACTTTGCGTGGCATCAAGGAATCGCCGCCGTATTTTCATGACGGCCGCTTGCTAACCCTGGAGGATACGGTCGAGTTTTTCAACCTGGTATTGGAGTTGAAACTTACCGCTGGGGAAAAGCAGAATTTGGTCGGTTTCATGCGTCAGCTGTAGTGGCTGCTGGAGAACTGGATTGACGAGACCGAGCGGCGTACCTGGTTTCTCTCGCAAAACGCCGGCGACTTGTAAGTCGATGCGCTACCAAGCTTGCGACGATCGTGTTGTTCGCCCGCCCATGAGCTTTTCAGTCAATCGACTTTTGGGTTTCTCCGCACTGGTCCGCAGTTCATGCACGTCAGTTTCGACGACGTTCGTGTCGTGCGCGACAATCTGGCAGGGAGCGCACGCACAACACGCATACCGAACTGCTTATTTACCGATGCCGAGTTGGCTCACGTCGCCATTAGTGATAGAGAGGCCAAATCACAAGGCCTGCGCTATCGGACGCTAAAGCTTCCGATGGCCGCTATCATGCGCATTTGCACGCACAGTGATAACCGCGGCGTGATCAACGTCCTGATTGTCGACGATGATCTAAATCCTGGACTGCACAGCATTGGGTATGGGAGCGAACGAATTGACGGCGGCGGTGCAAGTTGCCGTGGTAGGCCACTTGTCCTACACGGTCTTTCGCGAAGGCATCTTTGCACACGCCACGACAGCCGACGGGCTGACAGCGCAATTCTCGGCGGCGCCGGCCGGACCTGACTCCCGTTAGTCCGCAGGCGGCCCGATACATCCAATCCGGATCACAGGAACCGGCGTCTGAATGGCGAAATGACCTCGAATACTGGTAAACTATCGAATCCTTGGCGAGACACGCTTTAACAAAGGAGACCTACCGATGAGGATCAAGAGACGTGGATCGGCTGCCTGGCAAGGGGGCATAAAAGACGGCAAAGGCACAATCTCGATCGAGAGCGGTGCGCTGAACGCTTACCCCTACGGCTTTGCCAGCCGTTTTGAAGGGCAGCGCGGAAGCAACCCCGAGGAGCTGATCGGCGCCGCGCACGCGAGCTGCTTCACCATGGCCTTGTCGCTGATCCTCGGCGAAGCCAAGCTCATCGCCACGCAGATGGACACGTCGGCCGAGGTTACATTGGATCAGGTCGAAGGGGGGTTTGCGATTACCGCCATTCATTTGACGTTGAAGGCCAAGATACCAGGGGCCGACCAGGCCACGTTCGAGCAACTCGCGGCGAAGGCCAAAGCCGGCTGCCCTGTCTCTAAGCTTTTCAAGGCGGACATCACGCTCGATGCGACCCTGCTTCCCTGATCCAACAGGCCTGGAATCATCGAGCCCTTGATTGAACGGCCATGAACCGTTCGGCGACAAGCGGCTTTAACGCCGATTGCCGGCTACGGTATAGTCCCGCCGTGATCATGCGAGCAAAAAACGAAACATGATGGCGAGGATCAACAGTGTTGCCAGTGCGCTCGCCGGCGACCAGAATCGCGTAAGCAGACCAAACAGGCCCGCACCGACAGCACATGAGATGATTATCATCGCAGGACGGCTCCAACAGCACCGGGCAGTTTGCCCAAAAGATACTTCCGATTATTCGCAACCATCCCATCCCGGAACCATTTGCCGATCGGCATACCGTCTTTGGGATAGGCCCTCGTCAAAGGGCTAGTCACCGGCCCGGCAGCAGGACGCCGCGGCCGGTACCGTCGTAAAGCCGAGAAAATACTCATGGAAAACCGGCGGAGACGTCCGGCCGGGTTGCTCTTGGTCTGTTTGCGTGTAGTCTTGAGAATGGCCGATTCGCGCTTGCCGTGGTTTGGCCAAGACAAGTGGCGCCGCTGATGAGCACTACCCGCGCCGCAGGACATCGTCGCAGGAAAAAGAGAGATTAGTTTGGATGGGTTGGCCGAGTGGTCGAAGGCGGCAGTCTTGAAAAGCATTAGCCGTCCCAATCCACTAGCGCCAATTTGCCAGGAAACCCTCGCAAACCAGGCGTTTTCATCACACTAGCCGCCGTCAGTAAATGCCTGTACAAACACATGTAAATGAGCGTTAGCAGGTATCATTGACACCTGCTCGGAAGGTCGGGGAGCCTACGATGGATGATTTTCAGAAAATGCTCGCGGAACTAGCCGAGAGCGTCGCGGCCTCGAACGCTGAACGTGAGGCGCGAAGGTTCGCCGCCGAATCGGCGCGAAATCAAAAAAACGCCCTAGCGGGGCAGGCCGCAGGCAACTTGCTCTCATCGGCGGCGGTGCCGATCATCGCGAGGATCATCGAGGCGCTCAAGATCGGCGGAGAAGCCGAAAGTGTGAAGATAGACAATATCGACTTCATCGTTACGCCGCCCGTCCAATCTGGCGATCTCAAAAAGTCGATCGGGGTCGGAGTCACATCGGCAGTTAGCCCTGAAGACGGCGAGACCTTCCTCATCGTCCACTGTGGCGTCGCAGTCTCCCAACAAAGATCGCAGATTGTACTTCGGTGTGGCTGTCACAATTCGTACGGACCCACGGCGGATCCTGCCATGGTTACAAAATGGCTTGAGGCGGCTATCGGCGACAAGGTGGCCGGGGCGTATCTTCGCGCGTAAATCTCCGGCCCTAGTCGCGACCGTAACCGCCGGGCGCGCTCCCGCTACATGTGTCAAATTCTGTCCCCTCGCGCCCTGCTCGCTCATCACCTCACATTGCTGCGCGCGCGTCCCATTTGGTTGTTCCCGAACCACGTCCAACTGGGGGTTCGGGCTTATCGCTAAGGGTGACAACCACAGAGATACAAGTTTTACGTAGGTCTAAATCGGATGTGCGTCAATAGCGTGCCTTAACTCGTACAAATCCGCCCCGCGAGTCGCCGTGTGTTTCCATCTTTTCCTTGACGTTCTCGCGACTACTTGATAGCTTCAGGTCGCGCGAAGAGGGCTTCGCGATTTGCACAGACATGTTCTTCCTGTTGAGCGCCTAGTGAAAACCGAATAAGAGTCATTTTCGACACTCTTACTTCTCTTGGTTTTCATTTTCAAGGTTGGTGAAACATGTCTCCTGCTCTATCTTTGCCCATTGGCCGCAGCATCTCAGTCCGCACTTTTGACATTCTTGTCCGTGCCTGCGTGGCCACCTTCGAGGTATCGGCAGCGGTCGCGGCACTCGTTCGAGTCGATGATCTGGGACCGATCACACTGGCAACCCGCCCAACAAGGGCAGCCACCGCGCGCTTCGCGCCTCGCGCTCGTCGCGGCTTGATCGTACGTGCGGCCTCGGCCTGATACTGTTGTCCCAAAATTCGCGGCGAGGGCCAGGCGATTGAAGCGAAGTATGTGTGCAAGCTCGCTCGGTCTGGAGCTATGTCGGCTTAGGTCGGTTTCGCGGGCGAACCTCTGTTCGCTCGAAGCAGACGCTTTCCTATTTGGGTAGCAGGGCTGACAGCGACAACGCTTCTCTCGGCAGAAATGCCAGGACTGCGATTTTCACCTCGCCAATTGAGCATATGAAGATTCTGCTCAACACCACTACACTCACGATTGGTGGCGCATTGCAACTGGCCACGTCGCTCATACGGGAAGCCCTGCGCCGTCCGTCAGACATCGAATGGCACTTGGCGATGTCGCGCCCCGTATACGATCAGGTGCGGCAGTTTCATCCGTCCCCCATACCGCGCGCTACGGTATTCGAGCAAAGTCCAGCAAGAAGCTCCGACGCCCGAAAACGATTGCGAGAGCTTGAGGCGACGATTCGTCCGGATTGCATTTTCACGCCCTATGGACCGACCTATGTGCAATTTGCGGCACCACATCTGATGGGTGCAGCCAACCCTTGGGTGGCGCATGCGGACATCCACGCCTACCAGGTAATGGGGTTTCCTTTCGAGTGGCTGCAAACGTTCGTACTCAGCATCTATCGCGGATATTGGTTTCGCAAAGCGGAAATGTTGACTGTGGAAACCGAATACGTTCGGCAAGGTTATCACCTCCGCGTAGGCACGCCTCTCCCGCGCATCGCGGTGGTCCCGAATACCTGCGGTCAGCATTATCTCCAGCATCAAGGTCTGCGCCCCTACCCAAAACCCGGCAAGCGGATTCGCATCCTTTGCTTTGCGGCTCCCTATAAGCATAAGCGCGTCGATATCGCCTCGCACGTCGCCGCCGAGTTGACGGCCCGTCGACCGGAACTCGACTTTGAATTCGTCACGACAATCGCTGAGGGGGACCCCATGGTCAGCCGGATGAAAGAATCCGCTAAAGCCCTCGGCGTCGGGTCGCGGATTAACAACCTGGGAGTAGTGCCTGTCGTCGCCGGTCCGAGTCTCTACGAGAGTTGCGACATATGTTTCATGCCGACGGTGCTGGAGTGCTTTAGCGCTACCTATCCTGAGGCTATGGCAATGGGGCTTCCCATCGTTACCACCGATCTAGGATTTCTACGTGATGTGTGCCAAGATGCGGCGCTGTACTTCCCGCCCAACAATAGCCGAATCGCTGCGGAAAGAATTCTTGAGTTGCTCGGCTCAGAGTCACTATGGAACCGCCTGATCATGGCCGGCAAACGTGTCTTGAGAGGCTTGCCCACAGCATCGGAAAGATTTCGAATGTACGTGCAGTTGCTCAAGCAAATGCGCAAGACCCCTGAACAGGCGTCCCCGCTAACGCACCTTCCGCATCACAATCGTTCCAGTGATTCTCGAATGGATGCCGGGATTTGAATTCCCCGCCAGCGCCGGTCTAAACGGCTGTCGCTTTAGGTTCACTTCACCGCCAGCTCAACTCTGGGCCTCAGCCGCCGCCTCGGCAAGGATTAACTCTGCGTCATTGAGCGCATTTCGATTCCGATACCCAGCAGGATTCATCGCATTCGTGTTCAATGTGGCATGTTTCAACACAGCCCTGATGTCCTTCCGCGACACGGTGAGAAACGTATTGATGACGTCCGCAACGGGGGGCTACCCCGATCGGGGCTACGAACGGCTCGCCTTTATACAAATCAGCCTTATGCTCCTCGAACAAATCGTACGCAGCCCCGAAATTCTCCCACGGGCCAAAGTACACGTGCTTGCCATTTATATTTTCGCATCAAGGTCCGATTGCATGCGCGAACACCAGGAATCCCTTAAAGGGCTTCGCTGGCTTAGCCCTCCTTGTCTTGGTAATCTTGGGACTCGCCCTGGCGGACCCCTTTTAGAATCAACAAGCGTTTAAATGAGGGTGTCAGAGCCGCGGGTGTCGGAAATGAAAACAAGCCTTGCTGAAACGGTCAAAACGCCGTGAAAGCAGGGCGTTGGATGGGTGGCCGAGTGGTCGAAGGCGGCAGTCTTGAAAACTGCTGGGTGCGCAAGTGCCCCGGGGGTTCGAATCCCTCCCCATCCGCTTTGCGCGTCGCGACGGGTACGGCCCGTTGGCCCGATTTCCGAGCGGAATCGGGCAAAAAAGGGGTTCCGTAGTCCCTGGCATGCGGCCGGCCTTCTGGTTGACAGGGGGGATGGGATGATTACTTTCGGAGTAATGATTAGTTGCCTCCGCATCCTGTCGTATGGGTCGAATCCGTCCTTTTTTCGTGACAGGTTGTGATTCGCGGCAGGCGCGCTCGATTGACCAGTGTCGATCACGCGTGGGTGCCGGAAATCGCCAGCGTGCTTCGGTTGTTCGGGCAACCATTCTCGCGGCGTAAAAGACACCGTGGCTGGTGAGCGGCGGTTAATTCGCGTTTTGCTGATGCGTGTCGTCGGTTACAACGCGGGTGACCCTATTGTCGCGCCGGCGCTCATCGGGCGTAGAATGCGTGGCGTTCATCGTCAGCCAGGGTACTTCGTCTCGTCCGTAGTCCGTCACCGAGCAGAAGGGCTCACATGCGGTTAATCAAGCTTCCCGGCGTAGATGCCCCGCAAGGACGATGGATCGGTTTGTCCTTGCCGCGCCGCTTCGTCTGCGACCTTATGCGTCATGCTCAGGCGGTACCCAGCGTTCCGTCACAACGACGCATGCACTTGGGCGAGGTCATCGCCGCGCGTCGCGCTCGGCCCGATCGTATTAGTTGGTGTGCGATTTTCATCAAGGCGTATGCGATCGTATCGGCGGACCGTCCTGAGCTGCGGCGCACCTATATGCCGTATTTGTGGCCACATCTGTACGAGCATCCGTTCAACGTCGCAAATTTCAGCTTGGAGCGGCAGTATCGTGGTGAAGAGGGAGTCTTTTTTGCCCAGGTGCGTCAGCCCGAGTTGCTGAGTCTTGTCGAGCTGGATGCACTCGTGCGGCAACATCAAGTGGCGCCGATCGAAGAAGTTCCCAGCTTTCGTCGCACACTGCTGTTGAGCCGGTTACCGATGCCGCTGCGCCGCCTGGTCTGGTGGCTGGGGCTGTTCAGCGACGGCGGCTACCGTGCGCACTTCTTCGGAACATTCGGGATTAGTGTCGTGGCATCGCTGGGCGCCGCGGGCTTGCACATTCTGTCGCCCCTTACCACCACGCTGAACTACGGTATTTTCGAGCCCGACGGCGCCATTGATGTGCGATTGACCTACGATCACCGCGTGCTGGACGGAGCACCCGTGGCTCGGGCGCTGGCCGCTTTGGAGCATGTGCTGCGGACAGAGATCCTGGAAGAGCTGCGACGTTTGCCGGCCGTCACTGCCAAGTCCGATGAAGTTGCCGTCATCACGTAAGCTCACGATTTCAGGGTGTTCACCATCGCGGCGCCGCAGGCAATGGCCGTATGGCGGTTGGACAACATCCTATTGCCGTCGCCAAGGCTATTGGCGGCAGGTCGTCCGCGTACCGATTTTGTTACGTTACCAACAATGTTAGATGGGCATGTATTGATCGGTTAATCTTGCCTTCTACAACGACGTCCAAGAACACAGCCCATGCACGAACCTTTTCGTTATTGTTTGCGTGTGCGGTACGGCGAGTGCGACGCCCAAAAGGTCGTGTTCAATGTTCACTACGGACACTACGTCGACCTGGCCGTCCTGGAGTTCATCCGTGCGCTGGGGTTTGCCAATATCCTCGTAAATGGGCCAATCGACTACCAATTGGTCAAGCAGACCTTGGAGTGGAAGGCTCCGGCGCGGTTCGATCAGGTGCTAGAGATTTCCGTCCGCGCAAAACACCTGGGCAACACGTCATTTACCTTGTCGGCCGAGTTTCGCATTGCCGGCGAGGAGGCCGTGATCGCGACCGCGGAGACAGTCTATGTCCTGGTCGATGCGGTTTGTCTCACAAAAACTCCCTTGCCGGCAGACTTTCGCGCGGCGCTGGCACGCGGTGGCGAAAAACTTTGGATCGATCACTCCGATAGCACTCCCCGCTCGTCGTAGTGGCAACCTGAAGCCGTGTTAGGGGCTTGGCCGGGCTTCCGATGGCTGAAGTGATCTGGCACAAGCTGGTCTCGTCTGATTTGCAAGGACCAGAGTATATTGCCGCACCGCTCTCTAGGCATGATCGCTCGAACCATTGCGCCGTGCATGACGTACGACGGCAAATCTCGGCAAAAACGGCAATAAACCGTCACAAGGAGTTGACATCCGCCATGGTCAGATACGCCCAGCTGCTCTCACTTTGCGCTGCCGTTTTGATCGCTAGCACTGCTGTCTGCGGCGGACAGGCAACGCCGTCGGCGCCGGCCCAAGGCCCGATTTGTCCGTCGCCTGGCGACCTGAGTCCCCGCTCGGGCGAGCATCCCTTGGCGCCGCTGATTCGCTGGGGCAAAGCCGGTGTGGCGGCGCTACAGCGCGTCGACGCTTACACATGTCGATTGGCCAAGCGCGAACGCGTGGGGGGCAAGCTCAGCAACTATCAATGGATGTCGGTAAAAGTGCGACAAAATCCTTTCAGCGTGTACGCCGCCTTTGCCAATAAGCAAGAGCGGCCCTGGCAAGAAGTCGTTTATGTCGAGCATCGCGACGGCGGCAAGATGTTCGTACACTCGGACGAATTTCGCTTGATGGGCACGGTTTCGCTTTTTCCCGACTCGGATCGCGCGATGCGCGACAATCGCTACCCGCTGACGGAAGTCGGCGTGTTGAACCTCATTCAGCGACTGGTCGAACACGCGGAGAACGATTCCAAGTTCGAGGACTGCGAGGTCAAGATCTTCAAAGATGCCAAGATCGAATCGCGACCGTGCCTCTACATTCGCGTGACTCACAAGGCGCGCCGCCCGGAATTCAGCTTTCACATGGCGCGAATTTTTATCGACAACGAGCTGAATGTGCCTGTGCGCTACGAGGCTTACACCTGGCCGGACGAGCCGAATGGCAAGCCGTTGTTGATGGAGGAGTACACGTACCTCGATTTCAAGCTTAATTCGCAATTCACGGATCGTGACTTCGACATCCACAACCCCGACTACTTCTTCCCGCCCGATTTTGGCGAGCCCGACGTCGACTTTGCCGACGTGAAGCCTGTCGCGCAGCTGCCGGGCACCAGCGGCAAAGACGGATCGAAGTCAGGCGACAGCGCTCAGCCATTGGCCGGCGTATTGGCCTTGGCGAAGGAGACGATGGCGCGAGTTAACCAGGCACGTGATTACACCTGTTTATTGAGTCATCGAGAACAGTCCGGCGCGGAACCTGGTAAGTACGAGAACCTGCTGCTCAAAATTCGGCACGATCCGCTCGCCGTGTATGCCTTCTTCCTGGGCCCCAAAACGCCCAAAGGGCAAGAGGCGATTTACAAAAGTGGACCCACGGGCCAAAACGTCGTCGTGCATTCCGTACCGGGCCAGGGACGTCCCACTGTCACGCGACAGGTGGCCGCCGATAGCGCCGAGTTGACCACGTCGACCGGCGAACCGATGAATAACCTGGGGATGAGATCACAACTGGCCCGCTGGATTGCCATGTACGAGGCCGAACTGCCGCATGGCGAGGCCACGGTGAAATACTATCCCGAGGTCGAAGTTGATCAGCATTTGGCAACGTGTATCGAGGTAACGCATCCCACCGCGCGACCCCATTTTCGCTTTGAGCGGACGCGGTGGTATATCGATGACGAATTGAAACTGCCCGTACGATTCGAGGCTTACGGTTGGCCTGCTTCGCCGGGCGGCAAGCCGCCACTCGTCGAGGAAGTGAATTTTCGCAACGTCGAGATCAATCGCGGTTACACAGACGAGGATTTCGATCCGTCGAATCCTAACTACGCCTTTGGCCGCCAAGGTCCCATGGTGCGCACGACCTCGCGATAGCAATGTCTCGGTCGAAGCAAGACCCGAGTCCACTGAAAGGTGATAGCAGTTCGAAGATTCGCGTTTCAGGGGCCGCCGACTACCGTGTATTCGGCCGTCGACGATGCGTGTTTGCCGACGACCACGCGAATGTCATTCGCCTGATGGAGGGATAGGTCGATCCGCAGGACGATCTTGTGCACTCCACGGTCGAGATTGGCCACGGCCAGCTTGTCGGGCCCCAGTTGTCGATCATCCACCCACACGGTTACGCCCTGAGGATTGTCAAGTTTGACTTCGACCTCACCCGCCTGGCTCACGGCTACTTCACCGTACAGATACAACACCTTGCCGCCGTCCGTTACTAGATCTGCAAGCGGCAACGCGCCTCCGACACAGCCATAGGCTGGCTGCCACTCGTTCGGCTCGGCACCGAGCACCTGGGCTGTGAATATCCTGTCGTCGGGGATTTGGTTAACGAGCTCGCTGGGAGTCTCCTTGAGGTAACGCCAGCGCTGAATCGTCGGCAGCGAACGGACCGCATACGGACCCGGCTTGCCTAACTCGCCGACAAACCTAACCAAATCCAGAAATTCGGCGTGCGTCAAAAAGCTCGATAAACCCTTGGGCATCAGCGAGCGCCCTTCCGCTTCTTCATCGATGTCGGCGATGGGAATGGTCACTCGCTTGCCGGTTGCATCTTTGATGATCACGCGATTGTCGTCGCGGTCGGCGACAATACCCTGGTACACCAGCCCGTCGGTCGTGACGAAATTCCGTGTGAGAAAGCTTTCTTTGATGCTTAAATCGGGGTGCAAAATCGAAGTAATCACGTAGTCGACTGGCGAGGTGGCGCCCACGGCACTCAGGTCGGGGCCCACGTCGCCGCCTGCCCCACTGATCGAATGGCATTTCAAGCAGCCAAGATCGCCGCGACGAAATATGGCCTCTCCGCGTTGCGGATCTCCCTTGGCAAGTACTTCGGCCGAAAGTTTGATCAGTTCATCGGGTGTCGGCGGTGCGCGTTCCACATCGATGCCTGCCGCTTTGCTTAGAACTTCCACTAGTTGCGCATCGCTCCGACCGGCCAAATACATATGCCGCAAGGCGAGTTTTGCCGTGTCGACGGGCACGGCAGCATTGGTCAACGCGACAGCCAGCTGATCGGCCCCGCCCTGGCGCGCGAGGAACGTGTCGAGCAGCAGCCCAATATTTGCTGCGTTTGCCGCAGCGGCGGTGAGCAACCCGGCTGCCTTGATGGCCGCTTGTGGCACATCGTGTGTTGCACAGGCAGCCACGCCATAGGCGCGCAGTCGCGGGTTGTCCGCAGCCAACAACTTATCACCCGTCTCCCGTGCCACGTCCCCGCCAATTGCCAGCAGCGCATCGAGCGCCAAATGACGCGACTCATCGCTGCTGCTGGGGTCGAGCACGCGGCTCGCCAGCGGCGGCGCAAGCGCGGGCGCCTTCCAGGCAGCGGCCAAGCGGATCGCGACGCCGGCGATTGCCGGATCGCGGTCGTCCAGCAGGCTCAGTAGTGCACCGGCCTCGACAGTGGGTATGACCTTGCGCGTCTGTGCCGCCACGGCTAGACCGTCGAGCGCCTGACGGCGCATCTCGCCGCTGAAACCGTCGGGCTTCACGACTTGCTGAAAGATGAAGCCAAGATCCCCTGCATTCCCGCGCTGGCAGATCAGGTTTACCACGCTCGCTACGCGCTCGGGAGGTAGCCTTCCGCTTTTCAGCAAGCGCACCATCGGCGCGGCATCCCCCTGAGCAAGAGCCGCGAGGGGAGGGAACGCGCAAATGGTCAATATAATCGCAAGGGGAATGGGCTTCATAATTGTTATCGGCCCGCTTGCGGATTAGCCGACGCTGGCGGTGTTTCCTTGGCGCGACGCTCGAGCGTGTCGAGAGTTTCTTTCAGCGTGTATTCCAGATACGGGTCCTGCGGATGCGCCAATGACTCGAGCGCCACTTCGGTGGCCTGCGGGTCGTGGAAGAAACTCGCCGCACGCACCGCCTCCAGCCGCACGCGCGGATGCTCGTCGCCGGCCTGCACCTTCAATAGCGCCAGCGGTTCTTCGACACGATCGCGCCAGTAGCAGAGCACACGCGTTGCGGCCGCGCGAGCACGGAAGTCTGGCGAGCGCAGTACGCGCTTCAACAAGGTGGAATCGACCATATCGTGCTGCTGATGAACCCACAGAGCTTCGAGCAAATTATGCTGATACTCCGGGCTACTCGCGTCGAGATTCGCCACCCATTTGTCGAGTTCTGCCATGACCTGGTCGCTTTCGCGGGTGCGCAACTCGCGTCGGACGCGATACAACGTGCGATCCTCATAAGATTTCAGCAGGTCTAATAGTGAGCCAATCGAGGCGCCGGCAATTTGCGGCGGCTTAGCCAAGGGGCGGTTCTTGTACGTGATACGCCAAATCCGTCCGTGTGTTTTGTCGCGATTCGGGTCGCGAATCGAATGTTGCATGTGGCCGATCAACGGATTGAACCAATCGACGACGTACAACGCCCCGTCAGGACCGAACTTCAGGTCAACTGGGCGGCAGTTTAGATCCTTCGACTGCAAGAGCGGCTGCACTGGTTCGGCGAAAAAACCGGATCCTTCTTCCCGCATCTTGTAGTTCAACGTGCCGTGGAACCCGATGCAGTTGTTCAAGATGTAGTTTCCCTGCACGTCGTCGGGAAAATGGCGGCTGGCCACGATTTCGCAGCCTGAGGTCGGGCGCCACTGCATCTTGAGGAATTGCTGCATGTTGCCATGCTTGTGCGGATGATCGACCTGGCCCGAGAAGGCGGTGCCGTAGTAATTGGCTCCGCCCGAGGCGTCGGCCACGAAATTCTGCCCCCAATGATCGAACACTTGTCCCCAAGGATTGGCAAACCCGTAGGAGATGAATATATCGACCTTGGCCGTTAGCGGCTCATAACGAAACACCGCGGCGTTGGCGACGCGTTGCGGACCGTACGGGGTTTCGATCTGCGTTTGATGGAACGTCCCTTCCATCGAATAGAGCGCCCCGTCTGGCCCCCACGTGAAGGCGTTGTTCGCATGGTGCGAGTCTGCCGAGTCGAACCCGTGCAGCACGATCTCGCGATGGTCCGCCCGATCGTCGCCGTCGGTGTCTTTCAAAAACATCAGATTCGGCTGCTGGGCCACATAGGCGCCGCCATCGCCTAGTTCCAATCCGGTGGGCAGGTACAAGTGGTCCGCAAAGACCGTCTGCTTGTCTGCTTTGCCGTCCCCATTGGTGTCTTCAAGGATGAGCAGCTTGTCATTGACGGGCGTGCCCGGCAAATACATGGGGTACGACGCCATAGTGACGACCCACAAGCGACCGCGGCTATCGAATTCGAATTGCACGGGTTTTTGCAGGTCCGGAAAATCGATCTCCGAGGCGAACAGGTTCGCGTCATAACCGTCGGGTAGTTGAAACTGCGCACGCTCGGCCTCGGGAGTCGACAGGACAATCGGCGCCGTATAGTTGGTCTCAACTTTGACAAAATCGCCGGTGTTGCTGTCGTCGATCGTTTCCGGAACCGATTGGCCCTTTGCTATCGCCCAAATGCGGGCATCGCGATTGGCAATCATCTTACGCAATTTGGCGAACTCGGCAGGAAAGTTGACCACGCCGAACGGTTTTTTGCGGCCACCATAGATGTAAAAGCCATTGACGGCGCGATAGTCGTACCAGAATTGGAGGTTCTTTTCGTTGACTGCGGCGCGCAGCTTTGCCAGGTCGATCTTGCTGTCCTGCGGGCGAGCACCGAACAGCGCGCCGTCGATCAGCTTGGCAACTTCGCCGTCTCCATAAGAATTCAAATGCACGCCGTTGATCGTCCACGGTTCCTTGGAGCCTTGCATCTGGCTCGAGGTCGGCGTGAATAGATCAACGAACACCACGCCATGCTGTTGGGCGAGCTTGGCCATCGCCTCGGTGTACAGCTTTAGATTTTGATTGTTTTTCAATCCGTTGGGCAATGTCCGGCGGTGCAGGTTCTCGTGGGACATGGGCGAGACGAGGACCAGACGCGGTGGCGCCACGCCGTCGTACTTCGTCGTGGTGCTTTCCTGAATAAACTTTTCCAGGTCTTGCTGAAATTTGGGC
This sequence comes from Pirellulales bacterium, assembly GCA_036490175.1. Lineage (NCBI taxonomy): Bacteria > Pseudomonadati > Planctomycetota > Planctomycetia > Pirellulales > Pirellulales bacterium. The sequence continues at coordinate 27,584 of DASXEJ010000246.1, forward strand.
AGACCGGCCGATCCACCGAACGATTCGTTGAAGCCAAAGCAAGCGATCAGCACGCTTGGCTTTTCGTCGGCGAGGTTGTGTCCGTGGTCCTTGAAATCTTGCGACCGCATGCGAATGGTTAATTCATCGGCCGACCATCCCAGATCCCGCACCGCCAAGTCGAGATCCGGGAAACGGCTATAGAGCAGAGTCTCGAGATTGCCGAACTGCTGCATCCGCTCGGCCAATGTATTGCCGATGATGACGATGCGATCTCCCTTGTGGAGCGCAAGCGGTGGATCAGCGATCGCGCTGTTGGAGACAACAACCAGCAACGCACAAGCAATCGTGACACGGGAAAATTGGCGAGCTATTGTCATGTGATCCTTTCTGGGCAGATTACGTGCGGCATGAACGCGGGGGGCGTGGCTTTCGGTCGCATTCCTGACCAAGCTGACCGCTGGTCTGCGAACCGGGCAAACGCCGGGAATTCTGCGGGGAGGGTTGCCCTCTATATGACCATGCGACGGACCGGCGTTCAAGTCGGCGATAACTCAATGGACTTACGGGACTTGTGATGTAACTGGCGGCACGCGAAAATCGAACCCGGCCCGTCCCGTCCGCCGGACGCCTCATCACGCCAGGAAACTAGCATGCTCGCCTTCCGATTGCTACGTGCCCCGCTGGCAATGTTCCTCGTCATGGCTCCGTGGACCGCATCGTGCGGCGCATCAGCAGCCAGTGACGCGGTCTGGACGATCTCGCAACGCTCGAGGTCGGAGAAGGTGCCGGGCAGCGGAGAATACACAATAACCGAGACACCCGTCGACTGGGACCCGCGCCAGACAGCGGTCATCGTTTGCGATATGTGGGATCGGCACTGGTGCCAGGGAGCAACGGACCGGGTTGCCGAGATGGCGCCGCGAATGAACGAGGCCCTCAAGGCGGCGCGCCGGCTAGGAATGCTGGTTATTCATTGCCCCAGCGACACGATGAAATTCTACGCGGACATGCCGCAGCGAAAGCTCGCGCAACAGGCACTGCGCGTGCCGGTGCAGTCTATGCCTGCCGGCTGGTGTCCTTTGGGGGCTCACAAAGAACCGCCGCTGCCCTTCGACAACTCTCATGATCGTTGCGACTGCACGCCGCAATGTCCACACGGCAATCCCTGGCGCCGACAGATTGCCACGCTGGAAATTGCCGATAACGACGCGATTACTGACAGCGAAGAGGCGTATTTCCTGATGCGCGAGCGCGGGATCAAGAATGTCGTCGTCATGGGCGTACATACAAATATGTGCGTTCTTGGGCGGCCATTCTCCATTCGCCGCATGGCCGCACTGGGGCAGAATGTGGTACTCGTTCGCGACCTGACCGACTGCATGCACGATGCGCTGTCGGCGCCCGAAGGGCTCGACCATTTCCGCGCCACGGATCTGGTCGTTGAGCATATCGAAAAACATTGGTGCCCCACGATCACGAGCCATGATCTGCTCGAAGGCACAGCATTCGTCTTTCGCGAAGACCAGCGGCCGCACGCGGTGTTCGTGATCGGCGAGGACGAATACGAGACCTGGAACACGCTGCCGGTTTTCGCTGAGAAAGAACTTGCGCCGCGCGGCCTGCGCGTGACGATCGTGCAGGCGAATCCGCGCGACAAGAATGATTTTCCAGGCCTCGAGGCACTCCCGTCAGCCGATGCCTTGCTGGTCAGCGTGCGGAGGAGAACTCCGCAACAACAGCAGCTGGATTTGATCCGCCGGTTCGTGGCGGCTGGCAAACCAGTGGTGGGGATCCGCACGGCCAGCCATGCATTTTCGTTGCGTGACGACAAGCCGGCTTCAGCAGGGCACGATACCTGGCCCGAGTTCGACGCCCAGGTGTTGGGGGGCCACTACACGGGCCACCATGAGAACAATGACGACGGCACGCCGCGGACCGAGATATGGTCTCTACCGGAGGCTCGATCGAACCCCATCCTGGCCGGCTTCCCCGACCAAGAGGTGCGCGTTATCTCGTCGCTTTACAAAACGAGTCCCTTGGCGGCGTCGGCAACGCCACTGGTCATGGGCCGCGGGGCGGGAGGAAAACTTGACGAACCGGTCGCATGGACGAACAAAACGGCTTTTGGCGGCAAGGTGTTTTACGTGGCACTGGGCGGTCCGACGGACTTCGAAGTTCCCGCGTTTCGCAACTTGCTTACGAAGGGTATTTTTTGGGCGCTGGGCAAGCCAGTCCCTGAGACTCCGGTAGCGGCTCGCCAACCCTGACGAATTAACTGTCCACACTCGACCGGGATGGCGAAAAAATCACCCTGCTGGCGAGTTTTTGATCTGGATTGGTTGAATTTGCTAATCCGCGGTCTAGTTTCACTCGGTATCGTGTGGGCAGCTCGCGGATGGGTGGCTGGGAACGCAATATGCTCATGGTGGCGGACACTTACGACCCGCGACAATCTGAACGCCCACTAGGGCCACGCTCTGTACAGCGGCACACGCTAAAATAGAGTGAGTGAGTAGCCCGCAAATTTCTTTTAGGGGAATTTCCATCCCACGACCTGTGGGTGCGATACACGAAATATAAGGATCTTGAAGTAATGATGCGCAACGGCAAATCGCTTTTTGTCGCCTGTTTGATCGGGGCAACCGGGATCACCGTGGGCAGTTCCGCTACGACTGCTTCTGCGGCCTCGGCCGCTATCAACCAGGACCAAGCCATTAGTAAGGCGATCGATTTTCTACGCGTGAAAGGGCAGGCCGAAGATGGCTCGTTCAGCGCGGCGGCAGGGCCGGCGGTGACGGCGCTTGTGACGAAGGCGGTGCTCGAGAGCGGCCGCACCGCGCAAGATCCCGTGGTGGCCAAAGCACTCAAATACTTGCAGGCTTTCGTTCAGTCTGATGGCGGCATCTATCAACCGGAGTCGCGACATCGCAACTACGAGACATGCGTGGGGCTGATGTGCTTCGGTGCGGCCAACGCTGACGGCCGCTACAACGCCCTGGTGAAGAATGCCGAAGCCTTTTTGACCAAGGGGCAATGGGACGAATCCGAAAACGTGCAGCCCGACAACATCGCCTACGGCGGCGCAGGATACGGACAAGCTGAGCGTCCCGATCTCTCCAATACGCACTTCCTGCTCGACGCCTTGAAGGCGGCCGGCGAGGGGGAGGACGACGAGGCTTTCAAGCGTGCCCTGGTGTTTGTCTCGCGCTGTCAAAACCTGGAGAGTGAATACAACACCACCGAGTTTCCGGCCAAGAACCCCGATGGCGGTTTTTATTACACGCCGGCCGGCGGCGGACGCAGCATGGCGGGCAATACCGACAACGGAGGCCTGCGCAGCTATGGCTCTATGACCTATGCCGGTCTAAAGAGCATGATCTATTGCGGCGCAAATGCCGACGATCCCCGCGTGAAAGCGGCCGTGGAATGGGCTCGCAAGCACTATACGCTCGAAGATAATCCTGGCATGGGGGACGCTGGCCTTTACTATTATTACACCTTGTTCGCCAAGGCATTGGCGGCCACCAAGCAACCCACGATTACCGATGTGGAGGGCAAATCACACGATTGGCGCAAGGAACTGGTGGCCGCTCTGTTGGAACGGCAACAACCCGACGGGTCGTGGGTCAACAAGAATGCCCGCTGGATGGAAGGGGACCCGAACCTGGTGACGGCATACGCGCTGTTGGCTCTTTCTTACGCACGCCCGGGCGCACCGTAAGGGGCGTGCATCGAGCCATCAGTCCTCCCACACTCCCTCGGGGATTGGTTTGGCCTCGACGATCTCGATTGTGACCTTCTCAGGGGCGAGAACTGTAAAGCTCTTCGTCTTGATGTCGTCGTGCATCGTGATTGGCTCGACGATCTCGACGCCCGCGGCTTTCATGCGCTCGAACACCGGCTCGATGTCGCGGTAAGAGAATGCAATGTGGTCGATCGGTCGGCCCCGCGTAGGCTGGATTTCCTTGAGCGGTTCGTCGGGCCACCAGGGAGGGGCCGGCGTAACATCGGGTTTGCCGAAAAAGATCATCGTCACGTTGTCGCACGGGATCACGTTGATCCAGATTCCAGCCAAGGTCGACATGTTCCCCTTCGGTTTCTCGACTTTGGGACGTAAAGGCTTCAATCCCAGATTCTTGGCATACCAGCCGACCGTCTCGTTCACGTCAGTGCAAAAAAAATGGACGTGGGCAAAACGGTGGTGCCCCATGGTGTTGATCTCGATCAATTCCTTGTCCGGCCCGTTGATATACATGTAGTAGTTGTCCGAGCCAGGTAACGGCGACAACGGTGTGTGAATATCAACGCCGTGATTCTTCCACCACTCGAACTCATTCTTGACGTCCACGCCCCCCCAGCCGATGTGCCAGATCCCGGTATTGAGTTTCGTCTCGGGGGGAGTATCCACTTTGTTCAACAATAGAAACGACCGTTCGGTGAATAGCGCATCGGCCACGCCGCGGTACTTGGTGGGCGTGGCGCCGAACACGCGACTATAAAACTTGATCGAGCTCTTGGGATCGGTCACGTTCAGGTGTACGTGATGAAATCGAGCCGGCGCACTATCCTCGGCCCCGGCGGGCACTGTTCGCGATAAAACAATTCCTGCCAGAAGAAACAGATGTAACTGTGGGCGGCAGCGAAGCATGATGGCTCTCCAATCGTGCGGGCGCGTCGATGTTGGATGTCAATCAGAGCGCAACCGCTTCGTGACGGGCCGAAGCGTGTGCCCATCTTACCCTGTGGAGTACCAGCGATGAACGGCCCGGCGAGCGCAGTCGCATTCCGGTGATGGCCTTCGAATTTCAAAAGAAGTGGGGCCGACTTGGGGCCGGATGACAATCCCTGGGTCGCTAGGATCGAGCGCATTTTGTTGCAAACCCGTCGCCAAATTGCCAGACTGTGGACAGATACCGTTCCTGGGAGACTCACAGATGCAGCGCCGAGCCCTGCCTTTTTTCATGTTGGTCGCCCTCGTCTGGGGCATTGTTTTCAGTGTTCTGCCGGGCAGAACTGGGGCAGCCGAGCAACTTTTGGCGGGCGTCGCTGCGGTCGAAATTACGCCACCTCCCGGCCTGCTGATGTGGGGTTATTCCAATCGTCCCCAGCCGGCCACAGGCAAGCTCGACCCACTCATGGCGCGGGCCTTGGTCCTATCCTGTGGCGGCACGCGTGCCGCGGTGGTGACCTTGGATTTGGGGCGCACGCCCGAGGACCAATTACTGGCCGCGCTGCGGGCCCGCACGTTGGCCAAGTACGGTGTCGGGGACTTGCTGGTGACGGCCAGTCACACGCACGCCGCACCATCGCTGGAATCGCTCGACGACGTACCCAACAAATACGGTCCAACGGTTATCGAGGCCATAGACAAGGCGATCGGCGAGGCCGCGGGCCACCTTGTTTCCGTGCGATTAGGCGTCGGCCGTGGAACGGTTGATATCGCGCACAATCGTCGGCATTTCCTGCCCGATGGTCGCGTGGCCATGCAATGGCGCAACATGGAGCATGAGCCGACGTCGCCCGTGGACAAGGAGTTCGTGGTCGTGCGTCTTGATCGCGAGGACGCCACACCGTTGGCAATCTTGTTGCATTACGCTTGCCATCCCGTGGTCCTGGGACCAGATAATCTGGAGTACAGCGCAGACTTTGTGGGTGTTGCCTGCCACGATGTCGAGCAGAAGTTGGGGGCACCGTGCCTGTATCTGCAAGGAGGTTGCGGGAACATCAACCCGTACGCTGACAAGACGCCGCTGGCTAAGGGGGGCCTGGTGGAAATGCGAAAAGCGGGCGCGGCCCTGGCGGTCGCCGCAGCACAAACGGCGCGCGAGATCAAACCCTTGGCCCAACAGCCTGGCATGCTCAAGTTCGAGGCGCATCCGGTGCCTGTGCGCGTCCGTTGGAACATTCAAGATCCCGACGTGAAAGCAGTGCTTAGTAAAGCCTACGGTCCGCGGTTCGACCGCTACCTGGCCGGCATGCTGAAATCGGGAGAAGTACGTCCCGAACTGACGACGCTAATAATCGGTGACGCTGTGGCGTTCGTGGGGATGCCAGGTGAGATGTTCGTAGAGTTTCAAACCATCCTCAAGACGCAATCGCCGGTGCCAACGACACTATTGGTCGGTTACGCCAATGGATACCACGCCTACTTTCCCACGATTCGCGACGCGGCCGCCGGAGGTTACGGCGGCAAGACCGCCACGTACGTGGCCCCCGGCGCGGGCGAACGCCTGACCGACGAAGGCCTGATCACACTCTACAAATTGGTCGGCAAGCTGCATGACGTGCCGCGCGCCGAAGATTTCAAATTACTCGAATACGACGACGTGAAGAAATAGTCCGCCACAATTCTTCAGGCGGCTTGCGTCCCCCCTCTGCACACACGGCGTCGATCGCCCAGATTAGTGACGATTCTACGTGCGCCACCGGCCGTATCAGTCGGGCGAGGCAAAGAGAATTCTTCGCGATCGGAATGACGTAACTATTTTTATAGTAAACGTTTATGTGTATATGTGCATCCAAAAGACAGTGTCGGCGTTGTATTTTATCGAAACACCCCATGCCTTGCAGATTTCCTAGTCGTCACGCCATAATCGTTCATGCGATTTTGTGGTGTAAAGAACGATATTTGTCCGGCGCGCCGGATGTGGGCTATCGGCCCGTATTATCTGGCACTCTTGCCAGCCGTGGTTTGGGCTTCGGCTCTGGCGTCCAACGTGGCGGCCGACGTCCCTTCAGTCGTCGCCGAGCATTTGCCGTCCGGTTCCTGTCTGACAGTTTTTGCGGGGGATCTGGCCGACCTTTGTCGTAGTTTCGAGCAAACGACCATTGGGCAAACCCTATGTGGCGATGTGTTCGAGCCCCTGGTCGCCGAGCTTCACCGTGGCAAACGGGCTGGCCCATTGAATCTTCAGCCGACGTTCGGCTTCGATTGGAGCGATCTCGCCAAGGTCAGCAGCCCTGGCGGCGTGGCAGTTTTTTCGCTTCCTGACGGCGTACAAGGTTCGGCCTGCCTGATCATCTCGGCGGCACCGCCAGGTTCCGACCCCCCCTGCCTGGCAACGGCGGCCCGGTATTTTCGTCAGCAGGGAATGACCGCCACCGAGATAAAACGGGCATCCGCGCGCGTCACGGTCTGGCAGACAGCCGCCACTGAGCAGGTCAAGGCAACCCGTGTCTTGTTCGTCGCCAACGCGTTTTATGGCGTTGCCAATTCCCTGGGCGCGGCCGACGCGATCCTGCAAGTTAAGGCTAATCAATCACTCGCTCATGAGGTGGCCTTCACCTCATCCATCCAGCCGCTGACCGGGGGACCGACCACGATTTCTAGTGACGCGCTGTTTTTCCTGCGTCCCTTGGAACTGTGGGAGAGTATGCCCAAGGATGGCAATGGCAAGCCGCAGCCGGATAACAAAGAGTCAACGGCCAAGGACAAGGATACGGTCAAGCAGCCCGACCCCATCGAGACGTACCGCCGTCTGGGGTACGGCGGAATCAAGGCCATCGGCGGTCGCGTTCGATTCATGGCTGCGGAGCCATGCGAATGGGAAGTCCAAGCCCGCGTGATCATGCCCCGACCTTTTGCGCGGGCCATGCGATTACTGGACTTACATACGGGTCCGTTTGCGGACCCTCCGGCATGGATTTCTGCAAACGTCTCGAGCGTGTGGCGCTGGCGCTGGGACTTCGCCACTTCGATCAAGGGATATGGCAACCTGTTTGACGAAGCAAACGAGCCTGGCCCCGATGGCGAAGGCATGTTCGAGGACCTGCTGGACGGCATTCGCGACGATCCCGAAGGTGTGATGGTCGATTTGCGCAAAGATCTGTTCGGCAGCCTGGGGGCTGACATGCTGTCAGTCACCGATCACCTTGGCAAGCCGATTGAAGGGGAGCGGAATACCGAGCGCACGGTCTATTCAGCCACGGTTCGCGACGCAACGACCATTACGGATGCTTTGGCGCGTTTCTACAAGGCCGACGAGCGCGTGGAACATGTGCGCAATCCTGATTACGACGTGTGGTCGGTGCCGGAAGGTGCGTCATTGTTCGTCGAAGGAGAGAGCGACTCCGTCGTCACCGTTCGCACCTTGGCCATCGGCGAAGAGCAACTATTGTTCGGCACTGATGTCGATTTGCTCAACGTGGCCCTGAGCGCAAAATCGCCAAGCCAGCCGTTAACCGACGATCCGACCTGGAATCGATTGCTGAAATGGATAGAAACGCAAGGTGGGTCGCAGGTTGCATTTTGGGCGCTCTCGCGGCTCGACGTGACGCTCGGCGATGCCTATCGTTTGGCCGCTAAAGAGCCGGCCAAAGATGACGCATCCGACCTATTCACCGGACTTTGGCGCGTGCTATTTTTTGGCACGACCGAGCCCTCGTCGCAGCTACCGTATGCAACCATCCCTCCCTACGAGTGTGCCCGCGCGATGTTGCCGCAGGCCGGCACGTTTTTGACTCCGACCGACGAAGGTTGGGAACTTCGCATCGGCGGCGCACGGGCTGGGCAAGAGAAGGCAAACTAGGCCCGATAAATGATTTCCATCGGTGTACAAACTAGCATGCGACCGTTTCGTTGCAGTCGACGCGAGGGCATTGCCCGCGTGGCCGCGCTGATTGTCGTGCTAGCCGGCGCGCAGCCAGGCTTTGCACAGACCGACTCGACGGCGGCACGCGAAGGACGCGCGGCACTGCGCGAGGTTCGGCAAACCTATCTCGTTCAGGGAACGTCGGCCACTTGGGCGCGACGGCTGTCACTCGATGACGTCGCGGCTGAATTGCGTGCCGGAACTCGTGCGGATCCCAAAGTTCTAAAGGGTTTCATCGGCGAACTACGCCGCACGGATGTGCCACAATATCGCGAGAAGGCGTTTCAGCGGCTGTCCGCGGCACTCACGGCACGAACGAAAGAACTGGCAGACATTCCCGTCGACGAGTGGCAATCTCACTGCGCCGAGATCGCGAAGAATAGTCCTCCCGCGACGCCGGCCGTAATTGATGCGCACCGCAAGCTGCTGGCGGAACGCTTGGACTCCTTCGAGCGGCGGCTGCCCGAACTACGGCAGTCGACGAACCGTTGGAGTAAGTTTCTTTTTTGGCCAGAAACGCGTCAACTAGCGACCTCGAACGTCAGCGACCCTGACGTGCTCGATCGATTGGAGAGACGTTGGCAAAACGCGTTATCCGTCTGGCAGTCCGACGAACTTTTGGAAGTCTCGATGGCCGTGCAGACATACGTTCCTTTGTTACGCAGCTATCTTTGGCCGGAGACGGCCGAGGAGCGCGCCGCGGCCTGGGACCAGATAGCGGCCCTGCTTGATCCGAGCGCTCTCGCGGAAAAGGCGGGTCCTGCGGCGCTAGGGCAGGCTATCCACAATCGGGAACGCATCGGGCAGGCGCCGCAGCTTACGGCGTCGATCCGCCGTCATTTCTCCCATCCCAACGTCGTGTTGCAAGTCCGACCCTCTTGGTTGCAGGCCAAATTATCGCAACCGATCAACGAACCGTATCGCGTCAACGATGTGTTCGCAGGCGCGCGCACGGTGGGCTCGGGTCGGCTGGTCGGCAAGGCAACGTTCGAGGTATTGCCTTCTCAGGTTGTCGGCCGTTGGGTGATGCGCTTGGACGCGACGTCGACGGCGCGCACCACTGGCTACAGCGATCGAGTGCGCGTGCAGAGTCGCGCCAATACCAGTATCCGCGGAGAGAAGCAGTTTGTGCTCGACGAGGTTGGGCTAACCTCACGCCGCGCGACGGCCGATGCTTCGACGCGGATTGTGTACGACGGCATCGATGCCGAGGGATTGGCCCCGAGGCGTAACGAAGCGACCCGGCAAACGCAAGCCCGACGGCCACGTGCCGAGACCGATAGCTCTGCGCTGGCCGAGCGTACCACGATCGGGCAACTCGATACCGAGGGCCAAAAACTGGCGGCCAGCTTCAATGCCTCTTACCGTAAGGACTATCGTGATCCGTTGATTCTAGCGAATCGTTTAGTGCCTGCGACGCGAGTACGCGCCTCGCGCGAATCGGTGCGCTGGGAATGCGATTGGATTAGCCCCACGGGGTTCGCGCGCACACCCGCTTCGCCCCAGCTGGCTGATGCCGCGGTGGCGATTGGTCTGGCGTCCACAGCGTTGGAAGAAGAGGCGACATCGTCGCTGGCGGGCCGTCGGTTGTCCGGCGATGAGTTGGTCAAAGCTGTTGGCGGTATGCTGGGCGCGTCGGATGCCCCCGGGCAGACGACACAAGACTTTGCCGTCACATTCGCCAATCCGCCGTGTGAAGTGCAAATTGCCAACGGTGTGGTCCATGTCAGGTTACAGATCACTTCGTTTCAAGCTGCCGAAGTTGAGTATCCGGCGATGTCGGTTGATGTTGACTACACGCCCAGCGAACGCGACGGTGGATTGACCCTAACCCGGCAGGGCGGTTTACGGGTCAAGTTCTTGGCGGCCGAAGGCGAGCAGCCCAAAGCCGTCAGTGGCAGACAGCAAACGCTGAAACTTGCTGTGCAGCGCCGACTGGGCCGAGTGCTGACCGAAGAGTTGCGTTGGCCCGCCATCGTGCTGCCGGATTGGATTGATCGCGGCGCCAAGTTGCGGGTCGACGCCGTCAGTGCCGACGCAGGCTGGTTGCAAATGGCGCTCAAGCCTGACCCAAGTTAGTCGCAGGCCGGAATTGTTCCTCAGAGTATCGGATGGCTAGTGCTATGAGTGCCATTGGCTCGGCAGATGCAAAATCCGGGTTGACAAGCCAGGAGCGGCCCAGCGCCTTGTTTCCGCTGCCGTTCACGCCCTTTGAGTATTACTATTGGTCGGACGACAGCCCCGAATATCCCAAGGTATTTCCGGTCGACCTGCGCTTCTCGGGTAATCTCGACGAGACTGCCTTCCGGTCAGCCGTGCGCGCCGCGCAGTTGCGGCATCCGTTGCTAACGGCACTGGTTGACGACAGCGGTGCGCTACCGCGTTGGGTGAATGCGGACGATCTCCACCCACTAGTCGATTGGGCAGGCGAAACGGACCCAATTACTCATCCTGATGGTGCGTTTATCGATCTGCGCCGCGAGGTGGGCCTGCGGGTGTGGGTGCGAACCAGCCCTGCTGCGACCCGCGTGGTTGTGCAGATTCATCACGCCTGCTGCGACGGACTGGGCTGCTTGCAATTCTTGGAGGATCTTTTCCTGTGCTATGTGGCAGCTCTTGGCACGGATGCACAAGCGATACCGCTACCCGAGCTCGACGCCGATCGACTGTGCAGGCGAGGCCACTTTGTCGCCACGGAAAATCCTCATCCGACCTTGCGCATCGCGCTGCGCGATATTTCGATCATGACGTGGCAATGGTCCAGTATCCTGCTGCGTCGCGCGGCAGTGCTAGCCGCGCCGGGCGCTGGCGGGTGCGCTGAGAAAACGACGCGAGACCTCTTCGGCTTTGCCAGCTATGCACTCGACGGCGCCATGGTGCGACAACTCCGCTTGATTGCCTCCGGACAGGGCGCTACTCTGAATGACCTTTTGCTACGTGACATGCTGTGCGTGCTGCGCGAGTGGAATAAGCGGCACGAGCGCAAGACACGAGGCCGAATCCGATTTAACGTGCCCGTTAGTCTGCGTGAAAAGGGAGACGAAGCCCTGCCGGTGACCAACCGGATAGGGTTTGCGTTCGTGACGGAGCCGCCGCAGAACTGCACGGACGCAGCTAAACAGCTCGACGCCGTACGGCAGGAAATGGAACGCATCAAGCAATGGAAGCTCGGTTTGTACTTTTTAGGAGGGCTGGCACTGGCAACGGGCGTGCGCGGCGCCGTACCGTGGACTCTGCGCCGCAATCAGTCGCTGGCGACCATGGTGCTGAGCAATGTAGGTCGTGCGTTCGCTGGTTGGCCACTCGCGCGGCGCGGGAATCACATTGTCGTCGGCAACGTGGTGCTGGAACGAATTGCGGCCGTGCCTCCCATGAGACGGCTGACACGTGGCGCCATGGTGATTCTGGATTACGCGGACGAACTTACGATTTCGTTGCAGTGTGACCCGAAATTCTTCGACAAGCAGCAAACGCAGATGCTACTTGATGCCTATGCCCAGCAATTGTCGCAGACATGCGAGCGCGGCACCTGAATGATGCCCGGCTCGTGGACGGGAGTATGCGAAGTCCGCGCATGCCCGAGAGCAGCCAGTTTGGGCCAAAAAACGA
>DASXEJ010000247.1 GCA_036490175.1 Pirellulales bacterium
ATATTCCTCCATGAGGCCCAGATACACTCCTTCGGCCGCGTCCAGCAGTGGACGCGACAGAACGACCTGCCAACCGGCGAAACCCGCGGTCGTAGGATCTTTGAAAATCGCGATTCCCTCGACGCGCGATCCCAACAGGGCGCTTTTGGGGCCGTCCGCAAAATCGATCGACTGCAATTGTTCCTGCAGCCGAGACAAATCGCTGTCCGAGAAAACAGTCACCGGCAACAATTGCTTGAGCTCATGCGCAGCGGTCCCAAAGATTGCCATCCGCACCAGTTGAGATACCACGAACGGCTCGTTTTGTAGGGCATTCGACAGAATCAGGCCGTCGCACGCCGTCGCGGCGGCACCCGTTGCGTCCTCCGCATGGGCACGCACGTTAGCCTCTAAACGCAGAGCCCGGGCATTGGCGCGTAACGCCTGCAAGTGGCCTTCCGGCAGGGTTATCGCATTCTGGCCCACTAAGAAATCGAAACGAGCTCGGCCGCCGCGCCGGGCCGCCTCGTGCAGTTGACGCAGGGGCTCGGCATGATCGTCGAGGAATTGCCTCGCCAACTCCAATTCGGTCCATGGTCGGCCCGGCCGCGGGGGGTCGTCCGCCTCGCCAACAAACGGCAATTTGCGCGTCTCGACGGTCCCCTCGGACATATTCAGCGTCCGGCCGGCGCGTAACAACAAATCGGTCACATCCTGATCGGCAGGGGGCGGGGCATAATAAGCGTCGAGCTCGGCATAAGTCGTCGGCTCGCCGCGGGCGCGAATTTCTGCCAAACGACGGCTAACCACGCTCTGCCAAGTCCACCACAAAACCAGCGCCAGGCACAGAAGGAATAGTCCCAGCCCTATGGCGCCGAACAGAATCATCCGCGGCCAACGGCTTACAGATTCGTCGCGCTCGCGATTTACCCATTTCATATGGCACGAACACGCCAAATCAATGCCTGGCACCGACATACCATCAACAGCATCCCGGGCAGTGTGCGGCGATCAAACCGCAGTCAAGGATGGCCGAAACCGCGGACGGTCATCGCCAGAATCCACGTAACTGCACTACGTGCAACTACATTGATGCCGACGCCGTTGATGCCGACGATGTTGATGTCCGCGACGTCGGTCCACCGTGAAAGCGCTATAACCCCACAGCGGATCACCGCTGCTGCGCTTCATCATACGGTACGGCTGGCCGCGCAGCACGATGCGCAAGCGAAAATGCCAGGCCGGTGGGCCATTCGTCATAGATCCGAAAAATGGGGGCTGCAACCGAGATAGGAAAAAGCCTCTCGGACCGCCGTCGTCCGAGAGGCTTCGAGAAATCCTGCATCCATTACGCGGCACTCCGCCGTATGATCGCTAGCGCCGCGATCCCGCAAAGGGCCAACACCACTGTCGATGGCTCTGGCACGGTCGCGCAGGCGTTGTTGATCCAGGTAATATCGGCAGCCGTAAGCAGGTTTCCGCCGCTTTGAATGTTATCGGCAAACAACTGCGGATTGTTGTTGTTGCCGAAGGTGTGCACAGCAAAAATCGTGTTGCTGAAGGCATTGATGTTTTGCTGTCCGACGGCATTACCAAAGACATCCGTCAGTCCGTTGACTTTGAACGCCGTCGCGTCAGACATGAAATATGGACCGCCTGAATCGCCGCCGAAGCTCGACCCGGTGCCAAGATTGGGATTGCCAGGACTGACCGGTCCCGGGTTCCACTTGATGTCCGTGTAGGTGTAAATTCCGTGGGCAGCATTGGCGTTGACGCTCGCAGGATTCGCATTGTCAAATCGCTGAATGCCTGACGAGCTCTGCGGCGTAAATCCGTCCTGCACTCCGGCAGTGACGTGAGGCGTGCCCGTGTCGCCGTAACCAACTTCGGTAAACGGACTGGGCATGTTGGCAAGCGTAAGATTCGCCGGCGGCGTCCACAGCTTGAGATCTTGAACGCTGATAAAAAATGGGTCGACGACGCCATACCGGACAATGGCTACCGATAGATCTTCCTTACCGGTCGAACCGCCGCTGACAACATTCGTGTAGTTATACGTATTGGAAAAACTGTTCGCCGTGTTCGTGCCATCGCCAAAGTATCCAAAGCCAATTCCCGAGGCCCCACCAGCAATGACATGGTTGGCGGTCAAGACGCAGAAATAGCCGATCTGCTGTCCGCCCTGATTGACGATGTCGGAATCGATAATCGATCCCGTTCCCAAGTCACTGGTTGGGCCGGTGGTCATGTCGACCACGGAGTAGAAGGTGCTAAATGCCGTGGGATTTGTCGTCTGCTGAATGGGAGCGGTGGCTCGCGCATACTGGTTGAAAACCAGCAAAGCACCGCAGGCCACAGTCATGGCGGCGGGCTTGACGATGCTGTGTAAAAACGTGCCTAGATACACCGCCCCACGATCGAGTGCCCCACAACGTACGGCCTTGCGACGTTCCCTAACTGCTTTGCCGTTCATCAGCGAACTCCCTGTGGATGGAAGGCAGTCGCCGACATTGCAATATAGCGCATGACACCCATCGGGCGCCAACGCCGTCTCGCCTTGCGGCGAACCGCAAAAACAGAAACGACCGAATGCTTGCAGAGTCTATCGCATTAGTAATGCGTGTCAACGAAAAACAATTCTGAACGGCGTAACACATGACGCGGCCCGTAGCTTTTTTGCAATCGCGTTCCGCCATTGACCGCGTAACCCGGACGCTGCTCGATTTCTGTAACATGAGGACTCATAGCAGTCTCAATACGGTGTAACATTCTGTTAGCATCGAGGGCTAACCTCACCGCCGCACCACGTGGGGGGCCTCCCAGAAACCATTCCCAACGGTACGTTCATCACGATAGAACTATCGTCGAGCGCGGCCAGCAGAATCGTTTCCGCCAGTTGCGAGTTCATTGTGACGACCGTGGGCAGATCGGCCGACATCTTCTTATCGCGTGGTATTCACTTTGCGACGCGGCACCTATCTGCACGTGTCGGACGTATCTCTAAGCGGCATCGCGCGGCGATTACCGAGCGCACGTCGCGCTGCACGCCAGGCACGTCGCGACTATACTGGGCGGTGCTTTTGCTATCATGCCGGACGGCCCCCCATTTGCCAGCATTCCAACCCACAATGCCCCTTCCTGCGTCGCGTTCGCGCTTCGGTCCACCGGGAATCGATGTCTGGATCTTTGCCTCGGGCGTGGTGCTGCTGGTCGTGACCGTCGTCCTGTCGCGTGCGCTGGCGACGGAAATGGGCGAGATGCTCACTCGCAACACGGTTCGGCTATCGCTTTCCTGGTACGCTCTGACATTGTGCGTGATGATGCGACTAGCAGCGTGCGATTGGGATGCCAGCACCCCTGCCGGCCGCGCGGCGCGCGACTGCTGGACCTTGGCACTGCTGTGCTTTCTGGTACACCTGTCCATGGCGTTTCACTACTACCATTACTGGTCGCACGCGCATGCTTTTGAACGCACCCGTGAGATCGGCGGCGTCGGCGAGGGCATCTACGTTTCCTATTTATTTACAGTCGTCTGGGCCCTCGACGTGTCGTACTGGTGGTTGCGCCCCACAAGCTATGCGACGCGATCCGCCTGGCTGGGAATCGCCTTGCACGGCTTCATGCTGTTCATCGTTTTCAACAGCACGGTGATCTACGAAACCGGGCCCATCCGCTGGGCTGGTATCTTACTGTTCGGCGGGTTAGCCGCAGTTTGGCTCGCCACCAGACGTCGCCGCCGAAGCCAACTCGCTGGCATGGCCCCGATATAGAGGCCGTTTGGTCAATCGTTCGTGCAGTCCTCGATTCCCGCACCTTTGACGCCTCGCAC
>DASXEJ010000248.1 GCA_036490175.1 Pirellulales bacterium
TGCTGCTGTTATTGCACCATTGTCGTGGCTGGCAGGGGTGGCCGATCAAGACAGGCAAGATCGCGTTGGGCACGAATCGTATTCTTCTGGAACTGCAATGTCACGAGCTCTCGGCAGACAGCTTGTGGCTAGACTTCTATGAGGAAAGTGGCTGGTTGGTCGCGGGCACTCATCGGCGTGGATGGCTGGCCGTGCTGCGTCAGCCGCAACGCACCGCGCTCGACAACGCGCTGGCCGGCGTCTATAAGATGGCGGGCGTGGATGTCGTTCGTGACCAGCTCGACGCGAAGCTCGATCCGAACGAAGTTGCCTACAAGCTTGACGAGCAGGGGCTGCGTGTCTGGCCGCTGCGTTCGCCTCAGGATGGGATGCGATTCGGCCTGCGCAGCTGGCCCCCAACTGGCCGGCAAAAGGGCGCGCCAGCCATATTGGCGACGCTCCGCGGCGATGCCGCGCAACAGCTAATTTTTGCCAGGGCCCCCATCTCCTGGCAGCGGTGGGTGGCCGTCTGGGAGCTGGACCAGGCGCATGGCGGCACGACGCAGCAAGTGCTGGCCGGCATTTCGCAACTCCCCACGCGGTCGCCGACGCCGTAAGCCAGGAGCAAGGTCTGGCGGGCCGGCTAAATCGTGCGTATTCTGGTCTTCGGCAACATGACTAGGACAGACCGGCCAACCCGCCGCGCAACTTTTTGTCTGCGCAAGACGGCTGCCAGCAAGATCGTGAAGATTCGCGGTTCCGCCCTGATTCGGACCAAATGCCAAGTTTTTTCATTCGCTGAATCCTCGGTGTGCCGTATATGTCGCACCTGCATCCGTTTCTGACAGTCAAAAAAAGCGGCTCGTCGAGCAAACTCTTCTTAAACCACCGATCGTTAGTCCCCGCAAATAGGCAACCTTGATGCGCACAGATTTGCAGCACGCCGTGAAGACACTGGCCGTCGTAACTACTTTTGCATTTGTCTACTCACCGCTTATCACTAGCCAAGCCCATGGCGAGTCTATCGACTTGACTAAGGCCGTGGTGGTCGTCTCAGCAAATGCCACGGCCCCCGAGCGTAAGGTGGTTGCCATGCTGGTCGACGAAATTGCAAAACGGACCGACATCCATCTGAGGAGCAGCGAGAAATGGCCCGCGGCGGGTACCTCTGTGATTGCTGTAGGCCGAGCGGACGCGATTGGCACGCTGGGAGGCCGGTTCGCAGACGACCTGGCGAAAGATACCAACGCCGTGGGCGAATCCGAAGGTTACCGGCTTCGCGTTCGACAAGATGACAAGGGGGCGGCCGTCTTCGTGCTAGGAAATGATCAACGCGGAGTAATTTTTGGCACCGGCCGATTGTTGCGGGCGTTGCATATGACGCCGAGCCACGTGACGCTTGCGCGCGATCTCAACGTGGCGACGGCTCCCGCGTATCCGTTGCGCGGTCATCAGTTAGGCTATCGCCCAAAGACAAACAGCTACGATGCCTGGGACTTGAAACAGTGGGAGCAGTATTATCGCGATTTGATTGTTTTCGGCACCAATGCTGTCGAACTAGTACCTCCGCGGACCGACGACGCACCGACCAGCCCACACTTTCCTCTTCCGCAACTGGAAATGATGGCAGGCATGTCTCGCATCGCCGACGAATACGACCTCGACGTATGGATCTGGTATCCGGCCATGGACCGCGACTATTCCGATCCCAACACGATCGAGTATGCACTGCGGAAATGGGGCTACGTATTCGAACACCTGCCGCGGATCGACGCGGTTTTTGTTCCCGGCGGCGATCCGGGACATACACAGCCGAAATACCTGATGGCGTTGTTGGAACGACAGGCCGAAGTCCTGCATCGTACGCATCCGCAAGCCAAGTTGTGGGTCTCACCTCAAAGCTTTAACAATGTATGGTTCGACGAGTTTATTCAAATTCTCAAACGCGACGAACCGTCTTGGCTCGCCGGGATCGTTTTCGGCCCGCAAGTCCGTGTAAGCTTGCCAAAGCTACGCGAAATGGTGCCCGAACGCTATCCGATCCGACACTATCCCGACATCACACATAGCCGACAGTGCCAGTATCCGGTGCCAGACTGGGACTTTGCTTACGCCGTAACCGAAGCGCGCGAGTGCATTAACCCTCGACCGCAGGGACAAGCGACGATCTTTCGGCTACTGCAGCCATACACTATTGGATTCCTTACCTATTCGGAGGGATGCAACGACGACGTCAATAAGTTCATCTGGAGTGGATTGGGCTGGGACCCGCAGACCCCGGTGATCGATATCCTACGCGATTACGCTGGCTACTTCATCGGAGACAGCTATCGCGACAATTTCGCGCAGGGGCTATTAGCTCTCGAGGAAAATTGGCAAGGGCCGCTCCTCTCGAACTCCGCGGTCGACACCACACTTGCCGAATTCCGAACGATGGAGCGCAACGCCACTCCCGCAATCCGCGGCAATTGGCGGTTTCAACAGGCCCTCTTTCGAGCTTACTGCGACGCTTACGTCCGCAGCCGACTAACGTCCGAGACCGAAGCTGAGTACAAGGCGCTCGCACATCTGCGCGCTGCCAAGTCGGGCGAGACGATGAAGGCCATCGCCGAGGCCGAGGCATTGCTCAACGCCGTCCCCACACCCAGCGGCGCGAGCGACCTGCGAACTTGCGTGTTCGAGCTAGCCGATGACTTATACAAGAGCATCCGCATGCAATTGAGCGTGAGCCTATATAAGGCCATCGGTGTCGACCGTGGTGCAACCCTCGACACTCTCGATTATCCACTCAGCAATCGCTCATGGATCATGCAGCGGCTAGCGGCCGCGCGCAAGCAACCGGACGAACCGAGTCGTTTGAGCGCGATCCAGGAGATCGTCGATTGGTCAAATCCTGGACCGGGGGGATTTTACGATGACCTGGGAAATACGACACGCCAGCCGCACTTGGAGCGAGGCGAAGGATTCGATCGCGATCCGGCATTCCTTGCCAGTTCGCGCGCGGGCTTCGCCGGCGGCGATGCACCGCGCGACATCGCACCCAACATTGCCGGAGCTTGGCGCACCAGCTGGCTCGATCATGCCGAATCGCTGATTGATGCCCCACTTACGATGCGCTACAACGATCTCGATCCGACGGCCGAGTACAAACTGCGCGTGGTGTACGCCGGTGATGGTCTGGAAAAAAAAATCCGCCTAATCGCCGATGACGACATCGAGGTACACCCTTACATCAGCAAACCTCGTCCGATCCGGCCGATCGAGTTCGATATTCCGCGGGCGGCGACCAGGACCGGCACATTGATACTACGCTGGAATCGCGAGCCGGGCCGCGGCGATAACGGTCGCGGCTGCCAAGTTTCCGAGGCGTGGTTGATAAAGAAGTAGCAAGTAATCGGCAGCCGATTTTCGGTGAAAAACGGCATACGTTCCGGCGTGACGTTACGGAACTTACCGGTCGCAAGACCGCGATCGCTGAGAGCAGCTCTACATGACTCTTTCTCCCCGGTTCGAGCAGGCGCTTGTCTATGCCGCGATGATTCATTCCGGACAGTCCCGCAAGGCCTCAAACGTTCCGTACCTCGCCCATCTGCTGTCAGTAACTGCTCTGGCGCTTGAACACGGCGCCAACGAAGATGAGGCCATCGCGGCGCTTCTGCACGATGCGGCTGAGGATGCCGGGGGGCAGGGACGGTTGGCCGATATTCACACGCGCTTCGGTGCCAACGTCGCCAATATGGTAGCGGATTGCACCGATACCTACGACACACCAAAGCCACCCTGGCGGGCGCGGAAAGAAGCTTACATTGCTCATTTACCACGGGCTTCGCGCGGTGCGCTGTTGGTCTCCTGCTGCGATAAACTGCACAATACACGCGCGATCGTCGCAGAACTCCGAAGGCTCGGCGCAGACACTTGGAAACATTTCAAGGGAGGCCGCGAGGGCTCTTTGTGGTATTATCGGCTCCTCGCCGAAACGTTTACCAAGACAGAGTTACCACGAGGCCTGGTCGACGAACTACGTCGAACCGTAGAGATCATGGAACGATTGGCTACCGAGAAATCGTAAAGGTATCGCCAGGTTCCGTCGATCAGGATGTTTTTATTCCGATACGCGCACGGGAATCATCGAAAGAGCTTGGTTCCCAATTGGCGATTCTTGCACCGGCGCCGTCAGATCGTATCACAATGCCAACCGCGCGCATTCTACCACCATCGCGACTTCTGCCTACGTCATGACGCATAAAGACCGTCTCATTGCGGGGGGAAATACGCCCCAAAAATACGATCAAGGCCTTGATCGGGTGAAGGCCAATTACATGGCCCTTTCGCCGCTTACGTTCCTGGCAAGGGCCGCCTCTGTGTATCCCGACCATCCGGCTTGGATCCACGGTCCGCAGCAGGCTACGTATGCCAAGTTTTATACCCGCTGCCGCCGGCTCGCATCGGCTCTACAGCAACGAGGTATTGGCCTGGGAGATACGGTGGCGGTTATAGCCCCCAACGTACCCGCCATGCTAGAAGCTCATTACGGTGTGCCTATGGTCGGCGCCGTAATTAACGCCTTGAACATTCGGCTCGATGCTGCGGCGATCGCCTTTATTCTCGACCACGGCGAAGCTCGCGTGCTGATCACCGACCGCGAGTACTCGCCCACGATTCGCGAAGCTTTGCGACTTGCCAAATCTAAACCGCTGGTTATCGACATCGATGATCCACTGTATACCGGCACGGGCGAGCCTCTCGGAGGGATTGAATACGAAGAGTTCCTCGCCGGCGGTGATCCTCAGTTTCCCTTTGTTCTGCCGATGGATGAATGGCAGGCCATCGCACTGAACTACACGTCTGGCACGACGGGCGATCCTAAAGGCGTCGTCTTTCATCATCGCGGAGCCTATCTCAATTCACTCGGAAACACGATCGTTTGGAGTATGCCGCCGCATGCCCGGTATCTGTGGACGCTACCAATGTTTCACTGTAACGGCTGGTGCTTTACTTGGGCATTGAGCGTAATCGCCGGCACCCACATTTGCTTGCGTAAAACAACGGCAGAAGCCACTTACGCCGCCATCGACCAGCACAATGTAACGCATTTCTGCGGCGCTCCCATCGTGCTAAACATGCTTGCCAACGCGCCGTCGGACGTTCGTCGCCCAGGAGGTCGCACGATCGAAGTGATGACAGCCGGCTCCGCCCCTCCCACAGCTGTTATTGCGGCCATGGAAGCGCAGGGATTCCACGTCACGCACGCCTACGGTCTCACCGAGACCTATGGCCCAGCCGTGACCTGCGCCTGGCACGACGCCTGGAACACGCTGCCAGCGCACGAGCAAGCTACGCTAAAAGCCCGGCAGGGTGTCCCCTATCCGGTAATGGAAGGATTGATGGTGGCCGACCCCGAGACGCTCGTCCCCTGCCCTGCTGATGGGCAAACGCTGGGCGAAGTTTTCATGCGCGGCAACATCACAATGAAGGGTTACTTGAAGAACCCACGGTCGACTCAGGCGGCATTCGCTGGCGGCTGGTTTCACTCCGGCGACTTGGCCGTAATGCACCCGAATGGCTACATCGAACTGAAGGATCGCTCGAAGGACATCATAATTTCCGGCGGCGAGAATATCTCGACGATCGAAGTTGAAGGGGTTCTATACCAGCATGCATCGGTGCTCGAGGCGGCCGTGGTCGCCCGGCCTGATGAGACTTGGGGCGAAACGCCCTGCGCGTTTGTTACGCTCAAAGACGGTTGCGCAGCGAGCGAGCACGACATCATCGACTTTTGCCGTACGAATCTGGCGCACTTCAAAGCGCCCAAGACAGTCATTTTCGGCCCGCTGCCGAAAACTTCGACAGGAAAAATTTTGAAGTACGCCCTGCGCGAGCTTGCGGCCAAGCTCTAATCGTGGCTTGATCGAAGGACCATGTGGAAAACAACTGACCGGTGCCTATGATCAAGATGATTGCTGTCGATCCTGTAACCGACGGTTGATTGCAGTCGCCGGAGTAGGCGAGATTTGCTAAAAACCAATCGACGGAGATGAAGGAATCTGGACGCATTTGCACAACAAAGAAGGAGCCTGAACGTGCGCAATCTAAATAAATGGCTGATGGCGGCTTTATTCGCCGTGGCGCTGGGCGGAGCCTTGATCTCGATCGAACAACCGGCGGCCCGCGCCGTTGCCGCCGAGGAAAAAGAAGGCGATCATTGGCGCAACTTCGACGGTCACTGGAGCTACTGGCACGAAGGTGATAAACGCTGGTACTACACCGACGGTACGCACTGGTACTACCACAACGGTACCAGTTGGGTTGTCTACCAATTCGATAAGCTGTTCGGCCTGAATGGGTTTCACCACGGCGACTACAAGGCCCCGCCCCCCGGCGCCAAGGTTGTAGTTCCCACGCACGGCATCTTTCATCGTCCGTAAGCGGGAGTTCGCGGCAATTGCGCTACAAGCGCCGATCGCGGGCGGCAACCAATGAATTGACAACGGGCCGTTGAAGTGT
Organism: Pirellulales bacterium; assembly: GCA_036490175.1. Classification (NCBI taxonomy): domain Bacteria; kingdom Pseudomonadati; phylum Planctomycetota; class Planctomycetia; order Pirellulales; species Pirellulales bacterium. The sequence continues at coordinate 6,484 of DASXEJ010000248.1, forward strand.
CGGTGTGGGGCGGTACTCGCCCCATGCCGACTTTGTCTGTGTCTATTGTCCGTCGGCGCTTAACTGCTCGGTAATCTCGACCATGCCGACGTCGATATACTGCCCCCCGCTAGTCTGTCGACAATGGACGCCGAGCACATTCTCGCCGTTGCGCAAAGCCGCCCGTGCGCGGGGGGAAATCGGCACCAATTGATAGTCGCTGCTGTATCCAGAGAGCTTCGCCGCCTGCACGCCGTTGATATAGACCTCTGCGTCTTCATCATGGTAAATCCGCAACCAGATGCTTTCTCGATCGACGTCTTCGAGCGTGAATCTGCGCCGCAGAAAAATCTCTGGCGTGTTCCAAACGGTATTAACCGCTGCGCCCGGCGTACCCACGGTTCCGAAACCTCCTGGCGCATCAGTCCAGCTGTGATCGTCGAAATCAGGGAACGCCCATCTCACTCCCTGCGGCGTGATCGTGTACATCCAATGTTGAGCTGTTGGCTGCGAAGTTGCCATGATCGTGCGCACCAGTGGAGGCGGAAGATATAGTCTGGCGGCCGCGGCAGCAGCCGCATGCTCGTCGACTTTTACCACGGCGCGGTCATAGGTTATCAGGCCGTTGACTTCGATTTCGACGTCGGTCGTTTGCGTATAGACCGCGGCACTCAATCCAGGGTCGGCCACCATCGGGCGCAGAGCCTCGAGGAGATTGAGATACCCACTATTGAGCTCGTCACCGGTTTTTAGATTGCGATAGCCCCAGTTCTTTTCGCTTTGCCAGGTATGTCCGCGCAACGGCAGCCCCAGACCGCCAAACTCACCCAGCACGGCCGCGCGATTCTCCTCCGGCGGCGGTGAGCCGGGACCGGGATAGACGTGAATATCGTGTACGTCGCCAACTTGCATGTCATTCCAACCGCTGGCGCCGCAGACAAGCCGCGACGGATCAAGCTCCTCAACATATCGTGTCAAACGGGGTGTGTCGTACTGTCCCCACCCTTCGTTGAACACGACCCACATCACAATCGATGGATGGTTGAAGTGCGTTTCCACCATCCGGGTTAATTCGGACTCGAACTCTTGTGCGGAATCGGACGTGCGTTTGATTTCCCCCTTGCCGAAGGCCACCGAGCGATCGCCACTGGGCATATCTTGCCAGACCAGCAGCCCCAACTTGTCGCACCAGTAATACCACCGATCCGGCTCGACCTTGACGTGCTTGCGGACCATGTTGAAGCCCAATCGTTTGGTCACTTCTAAGTCGTAACGCTGGGCCGCGTCACTGGGAGCCGTATATAAACCGTCAGGCCAAAAGCCTTGATCCAATGGACCGTATTGAAATAAAAAACTGCCGTTAAGCATGATCCGCGTGAGGCCCTGCGCCGACTTGCCAATCGAAACATCACGAAGCCCGAAGTAGCTGTCGACCATATCGGCCTCACGATCGGCGTCGCCAATCGATACCTTCAGGCCATACAGAAATGGATCCGCTGGGCTCCAAGGATGAGCATCGGGAATGTCCAACTCAATTGTCTGCCCCATGACTCCTGTGCCGGCGGCGACGCGATCGTTGCCTGACAACGCCACCAATCGCACGGTATGATCCTCGGCCGCCGCGGTCCCATTGACGGTGACCCGCACCAAGCCCGCCTTCAGGTCGGGTACGATGCGTAGCGAAGTAACATGAGCATCGGCTACCGGCTCGAGCCACACGGTCTGCCAAATTCCGGTGGTGGGCGTATACCAGATGCTATGCGGCTTGCGTACTTGCTTACCGCGTGGCTGAGTGCCGGAATCTGTCGGGTCGTAAACCCCGACGATTAATTCTTGCTCGCCCGAGACTTTCAACGCCTCGCTAACGTCAAACTGAAAAGAGTCGTACCCACCGCGGTGGGTGCCAAGCTTCTTGCCGTTAACCCACACACTGGTATCCCAGTCGACGGCGCCAAAGTGCAATATCACACGCTTGCCCCCCCAACCTGCCGGCACCGTGAAGGTACGTCGGTACCAGATGCGCTCGGCGCTGCGCATGATCCCAGAGAGTGCCGACTCGACCGGAAACGGAACTAGGATCTGCTCGGCCAGTAGCTTGCCGATCGGCGGCGCCGCGTCCCGCCCGGCCACCGCGAATTGCCATAGCCCGTTGAGATTCTGCCAGTCGCGGCGCACCATCTGCGGTCGCGGGTATTCCGACCACACCTTATCGGGACGCACGTCTTTGGCAAATCGTGTCAGCAGTGGCCCCGCGGCCGGCTTCCAGTCGTCCGCCCAGCCAGTCGTAGCAACGAAGCCTAGGACGAGTAATCCCAGCACGCGGCAAATCGACATGCGGTTGACTCCGCGAAGCAAAAGAGGTGCCGAACAAAGCATCCGTCGCCAGCCGTTGACGTGGTCGTGGCACGGTGCCTTTAGGCTAGCTCAGCCGGGCCGGGGATTCAATGCGCGAGACTTCGGCGGCTCGCTGCGATCCGCTGGCGCGCCACGTACATCGCCAAACCGACGCAGCCCGTCGCGGCCAAAACCAAGCTCGCAGGCTCAGGCACGGGGGACGAAAACGACAGGGTGACATCATAATCATCTGAACCGACCGGATTGTCGGCAAATACCAGTTCCACCCGATTGTCAAAGACTTCAAACGACGCCAAATCCCGGCCCGCGTTCTTTACAAACGTCGCCGACGAAAGGTCGACTAGATTCGGCAAAAAAGTCGTCGCACCCGAGTTGGGCAAAGTTGCCTGCGTGCTGGGGTCCCAGGCCACACCGTTAAGCGAAAGTGAGGTGGGTAACCCCCAGAAGTAATGCTCCAGTGTGGCCCCGGTGTTAGTGATAATGATTCGATCGCTGCCGTCGATCGTTCCGTGCAGATGAAGCAATGTTTGCACCGTGGTCGCTTTCTGCGGCTCTTTAGTCAAAACGACCTGAAACGAATACTGGTCATCTCCGTTCGGCGTATCGGCCATATGAACGAGCAAATCGTTCCCATCTATTTCAGCGGCAACCTGATCGCGTCCAGAGGTCTGCACGACGTTGACTCGATAGTCCGTCAAGTCATTGGGGATAAACGGCGTGCCTGGCGCCGCCAATGTGCTCTGGGTCTGAGGTGTCCAAGAAAGGCCATCGAAGTCGACTGTTCCCGGAAATGCAAAATAGGTATGAGTCCACACCGCCTGTGCCGGGCTGACATCGATGGTATCGCTGCCGTCGATGCGCCCGGAAAAAGGAATCGTGATCGCATCAGCGCCAGCCCGCGACCAGCACAAACAAAGAAGAGCCGCCAGTTGCCAAGCACAGCGACGCAATGGCATGATGCCCCCAATATGACTTTTGATTCGATTGTTTGATGCGGCGAATAGTTTACGCGTCGACTCGTCGCACGACACATCGGACGTTTATCGTAGCCTCACGGTGAATCTGGTTCAACGCATGAGATGTATGCCAGGCAACGTCGATCCGGCTTGCCGTGGCAGGAATTGACAGGTAGCCGCGGAATTCGCACTGGACCATAACCCGGCCACGCCCTACGATTTCGCGCCAATACCACCGAGTCTCCGGTCGGTTCCAGTTTCATGGTGTGAATCCACCCGCTAGCAGAATGATGACCGTCTCGACACAAACCCGCCGCGGAAACCTGAGATTTATGGTCCGGGCTTTGCGCCATCGCAACTTTGCCCTGTTCTTTAGCGGGCAACTGGTGTCGCTCATCGGCACCTGGTTGAGCATGGTGGCCACCAGCTGGTTAGTGTACCGGATGACTCGCGAGTCCCAGCCCGAGCATGCCGCCATGATGCTGGGAGTCGTTAACTTCGCGGCCCAGATTCCCATCTTTTTACTAGCTCCCGTAGCCGGAGTGTGGCTCGACAGGCTGAATCGGCATCGCGTGCTGGTATGCACCCAAACACTCTCGATGTTGCAGTCGTTCGCGATGGCGTATTTGGTCCTCTCCGATCGAATTACCTTGGGCCAAATCATCGCCCTCAGCGTCTTTCAGGGAATCGTCAACGCGCTCGATATTCCCACCCGACAAGCGATGATCGCGCAAATGATCGACGAGCCTGAAGACCTCGGCAATGCGATCGCGCTGAATTCTTCCATGGTGCAGTCGGCGCGATTGGTAGGCCCGGGCATGGCAGGATTGTTGATCTACCAATTCGGCGAAGGCCTCTGCTTTCTTATCGACGGCTTTAGCTATTCCACGGTCATTATTGCCTTGCTCGCCATGCGGATGGTCTACGTTCCTCGCACGACAAAGCACCCTCCGGTCATGACCTCCCTGCGCGAGGGTCTAGTTTACGGCTTAGGGTTCGCTCCTATCCGAGCGCTGCTATCGATCGTGGCCACGGTCAGTCTGATGGCCATGTCGCAATCGGTATTGATGCCCATTTACGCCAACCAAATCTTAGGAGGTGAAGAGCGCACGTTGGGATTGTTGCTCGGCAGCGCGGGTCTGGGGGCCTTGTTGGGCGCCATTTACCTCGCATCGCGAACGAGCGTTCTAGGATTGGGCCGTGTCATTGCCGTGGGGGCAGTTGGTCTTGGCTTGGCTATGATTCTGCTGGCATCGTCCCATTCGCTGGTCATTTCGATCGTTGCCCTGCTGGTCGCCGGCGCCTCGCTTTTAGTGCAGGCAGCGTCGAGCAATACCCTGTTGCAAACGATCGTCGACGAAGACAAGCGCGGACGCGTGATGAGCCTATTTGCTATGGCCTTCATGGGCATGGCTCCGTTCGGCAGTCTGCTGGCCGGCACTATCGCCACCGAGATCGGTATCCGCCTGACACTCGCCGCTGCCGGAAGCGTGTGCATTGTCGCTGGCTTTGCATTTGCCCGGCATCTGCCATCCATTCGGTCGCTCGTCCGACCGATCTACATTGCCAAAGGCATCTTGCCTGCCGTCGTGGCCGACGTGCAGGCAGCTACAGACATTCCGGCTGCAGAAGTTGCCGCACTTGGCAACGGCGGCAACGTCCAGAATTCGCAGTCCGAAGAGCGCCTGTCCAGCGAACCCGCAATTCGTGTCAATCGATAAAGAAGTCCGGCTGCAATTCGTGCCCCGGCTCAGTCGCGTATTGGTTCAGGTCCTGCACGCCATGCTGGCGCAACACGTCGTCATCAATGAAGAAATTGCCGGTACACGTCGCACTGTCGCTTGTGAGAATGCAGTAGGCGGCATCCCCCATGATTTCCGGCTTGCGACAGTTAGGCCGGGCTTGCGGCGCGAGCAAGTTTTCGACCGCGGCGGTCCAGATTACAGTGCGCGGCCACAGCGCATTGACGGCGATCTTCTGTTCAGCCAGTTCCGCTGCCATGCCCAGCACGCACATGCTCATGCCAAACTTGCTCATCGTGTAGGCGACGTGGCCGGCGAACCATTTGGCTTCCATGTTTAAGGGCGGCGCCAGGTTGAGAATGTGGGCGTTGTCGCTTTTAGCCAGGTGCGGAATGCACTTCTGTGAGCACAAGAACGTACCGCGCACGTTGACACCATGCATCAAGTCAAACCGCTTGATCGGCGTGGCGGTGGTGGGAGTCAGAGAAATGGCGCTGGCATTGTTGACCAGGATGTCGATACCGCCAAAATGCTGCACCGCTTGGGCAACGGCTGCCTCGACCTGCTCTTCATGACGGATGTCGACCGCCAGCGCTAGCGATTGTCCGCCAGCCTGCTCAATTTCCTTGGCGGCCGTAAAGATCGTGCCGGCCAGTTTTGGGTGTGGCTCGGTCGTCTTGGCGGCAATCACAATGTTCGCACCATCGCGCGCAGCCCGCAAGGCGATCGCCTTGCCGATGCCGCGGCTGGCGCCGGTGATAAAAATCGTCTTACCCCGCAGGCTGGGCATGGGACTCTCCGCGCGTTAGAGGTTGGAAATGTTCATTGCGGGCAATAACATTCGCGGCACGCCTCGACATCAGTGAGCGTAAGACCGCCCATCGCATTATCTCTAATTGTCAACGCGGTTCGGATCCCAGATCGTGGCCGCAATATACCGATCCGACTTGGGCTGGTCGTGATAGTAATACAATGTGACGACACGACCATCAGGACGTTGGACACTGCGTGGGTAGCCCACGTCACGTCCTCCGCCGTCGTCGCGTAGCACGATTTGCTTACCCCAGGTGCGACCGCCGTCGCCACTCAGGCAAGCCCGCATTCCGAATGGGGGCCTGCGATATCCGTACGTCAGACACACTCGACCATCTTTTAATTGGATCATGGCAGCAGGATTTCCCTCGCCTGTGTCTGGCACGGGAGTGCCCGCCGCCTGCCAGCTGCCGCCATCGTCGAGCGACCGATACAGGTCAATCCATTTCTTGTCCCCTTCATGGTGCCGCAAGGCTGTCAGAAGTTCCGCCGGCCCCAGCCGCACTGTAGACGGCATGATCGAGAATCCGGTCGGCTCGGACCCAATCCAGGACATGAAGTTCCATGTTCTGCCACTATCTTTTGTGCGCGCGCACAGAACGCGTCCCTCTTCACGATCCTGCTTGGCCGCCGTCAGGAATAGCTGGCAATCGTGCGGACCGTTGACCAGATAATCGGTTCGGGCGGCGATGTTTATTTCGGGATGCCCTACGAGCGCCAAACGAAACGGCCCCTGCCAAGAGTGACCACGATCCGTCGAATAAGAGAATCGCGATGGACCTACGTCAGCATCCGTCATCCGCAACGTCATGGCAAAATCAGGATGCGTGAAATCAACGTCGCCCGGGCATTCCTGCCAGGGCTTTTCGACGAGCCCCGGCGGTGTCACGCCATGCAGCGCCTTGCCGATCGGAATGAGCGCCCCCTTAGCCGCCGGGTTCTCGATCTTCCAAGTGCGACCGCCGTCGAGGCTGCGAGCCAATAAATGCTCCTCTGGCTTGTCATGGTCGATATTGTGCCGTTCAGGCCCAAGGTCCTTGTAATATCCCGCGCCAAAACCAACCAGTATCTCGTCCCCCCACGACCAGATACCGTGGTTGGCCGGCCAACCGCCAAATCGTCCCGGCACTCGATAGACGTCGACGTTCTCAACATCCAATGCCGCCGCATTACCAACGCAAGCTGTCAAAGTACAAATAATTAAGCTGAACGTTCGAGCAAGATATCTCATGAGAAGCTGTCCTTAGTGGCACACTTGCTTGTTGATTACAGTTCGCCGTGAGACGTAATCGCATGATGACGCGCCCTCAGGCAAAGGGACGTTGCTGAGAACGTAGGGTAACCGCCCACAGCGTCGAGCGGAATCATCGGTGGTAAGAAGCCACGTATTATTTCTTCAAAGTAAGTATTTCGCCAGATGCGCGATCAATGCGTCTCCATTGGCAGGTTGACTGCGGAATCCAACGTAACCATCGGGACGAATCAGGTAGAGGGCCGACAGTCCGGCACCGTAGCGATTGTGTAGCGATAAGTCAGAGTCGAAATGCGTAACGCCCGGCGTGCCCCGCAAAGCGACTATGTACACCGAGAGCAGGTTGGGATATTGCGCGCAGGCGGCAGCCTGGATCTCGGCAAGTGACCTCATGCCAGACTCGGCTTCAATACCCGATAACAACAGTAGGACGTGTCTCGTACCGCGCAACAGGTCAAACAACTGCAAGGTTTGTCCGCTTGTCGCATTGACCAACGGCGCGTCGGGGGCTCTGTCGCCTGCCGCTACTCCGCCCCTGCCTCCCCAGAAATGCGCCAAAGGGCTTCTTTGATGTTCGCCTGAGATCGGACTGTGACGATAATTGATCGACAACTCCGTAAGAGTGCCGCTGATCGCGTGTTGAACAACTTGCAGAGATCCGAACAAACGATACAGCCCATCGCGAAAACCTTGCGCCAGTGGATTCCGCAAGGTCGCGGCCTTGGTCATGATGCCGGCGTTGCGCAGCACTTGATCACCAACTTTGCCTCTCTCGCTCGCATAGCTGTCGAGCAGCACGTCTGATGCGTTTCCATGATGCACAAGCGCCAGCTTCCAGGCCAAGTTGAAGGCATCCTGCATGCCGGTGTTCATACCCTGACCACCGGCGGGACTATGAATGTGCGCTGCATCGCCTGCAAGAAACACGCGACCGTGTCGATAGTCGGCTACTTTGCGTTCATTGATCCGAAAGCCGGCCAGCCAGACCGGATCTCTCAGCACCAATCCGCCGGGCCCGCGCCCGTCGACGATCGTTTGTACGTCTGCCAACGATGGGTCCGTCGGCCGGCTTGCGTGCTGGGAAGTTCCAAGGTCGGCGATGATCCGAAATCGTCCTCCGACGATGGGAAACAGCGCCAACACCCCCTCGCGGTGGAAATAGATACTAATCTCGTCGGTAGGAAGCGATCCACCGATGTGGACATCGGCCAACAGCCAGTCGCTTAGTTCTGCCTCGCCCGTGAAATTGATGCCCAGCGTATGTCGCACTGTGCTATGGGCACCATCACAACCCATTAGCCAGGCACTGCGCACCTGCTCGTCCGCGCCGTTGGCCAGACGCATGGTCGAAGTAACCCCACAGGCATCGGCCGCGAAGGTGGTGAGCTCGACCGACCGCTCGGTCTCGATGCCGCACCGCGAAGCATGCACGGCCAGCAATCGCTCGGTCTCGCTTTGTGGAATCATTAGCGCATAGTCGAAGGGGCTTTCCACTTGCAGTGACACGCGTAGCAACCGCTCGCCACGACTGTAAATACTGGCCCCATGAACCCGCAACCCTGCTTCGACGAATGGCGCCGCAGTGCCCATCGCGTCGAGCATCTCCAGGCTGCGACTCCATAGCACGAGCGCCTTCGACTTGTCAGACGGCTCGGCACATTTGTCGATCAGGCGGCAGGTCAGGCCGTGCCGGGCCAACTCGGCGGCCATGGTGAGTCCGACCGGTCCGGCCCCCACAACCAGGGCATCAATATTCGTAGTTACCTTTTCCAACATCATGAGATAGTCTGTCCTGGAACTGTGGGGTCCTTGCCGTCACGGCTGCAGATGTATCACCATTCGCCCGTCACCGCATAGCGATAATCGATGTTCGATTGCGATTTGCTCGTCGGCCGATATGCCAATCGTTTCTCCATCGAGCAGAACGGGACCGCGATCGATTAGGTAGTGCGCAAAATTAAACAATCGGTCCACCAACTCATCGGCGGTCCAATTGCATTGCGACACTTCAAGCTCCATATGATCCAGGGCTTGGAGCCCCGTCGTGAAACCATAAAGCGAGCCGTCTGGGTTTTGGCCCACACGGAATCCAATCCAGAGGAACAAAGGCAGGTGTTCACGGCTCATGTTTCGCGCGAGCGCGCGAAATGTTGTAGCCGAATGCACCAGACCGGCGACGACCCAGAATATGCCGATCACGCTCGGGACGGCAGCCAGAGCCGCGACGACACGCGTCATTGTCATCCACAGTTTGATGGGATCTGCTTTTTTCGCGAACACGGTAACAACCAAGTGGGCTCGCTGTCGCCGCAGTTCGACAGACGCTTCCGGCCACAGCGACGAGGCCGCGATTGGGCCCTCCAAATCCTGTTCTGGTATCGCAGCCGCCATGAGGGCCAGCGCCACGTCATGCCCAGTGAATTCAAAAGTCAGAATGTCGCCCCGACGACGAAATTGATGCGGCCCCTCGGTCCCTGGAGATTCTGCGGAGAGTATGCGCGACAGCTCGTCGTCCGGTGGCAATCGCGTTCTGTCGAGTGCCACGAGGCTCAGCACAAGTGCCATGATTTCCCTAATTCGTGATCGTCAAATGGAGTCGACTCGCACCTGTGAGACACCGATCGTACTGACAATCAGAACCAGCGCCGCTTGTCGACCACGTTGAGCAACTCCTCGCCAGCTGCGAAGCGACGGATGTTTTCCAGCAGCACGCCCAGATGCCGCTCGGCAATGTGGGGCGAGGCGCCGGCCAGATGCGGAGTGATTATGACATTTTCGTATCGCCATAGCGGATGGTGTGCCGGCAGCGGCTCGGTCTCGAAGACATCCAAGCCGGCGCCGGCGATTTCTCCGGCCGCTAGCGCGTCACAGAGGTCGGTCAAACGTACGATAGCGCCGCGCCCTATGTTGATCAAATACGCGGTGCGCTTCATCTGCCTGAACTGGGCCCGTCCGAATAGTCCGGCCGTCTCCGGGGTATGTGGCGCGGCGATCACGACGTAGTCGCTCTCCGCCAACAGGTCGGGTAGCCGGTCGGGCGTCCATAACGCGTCCACGCCCTTGGGCTTCTCGCGTCGATCCGGATCGATGGCGATAATATGCATCCCGCAAGCCAACCCGCGCTGCGCGATTTCGGCCCCTATATTCCCTAGCCCGACGATGCCCAGAGTGGCGCCGGCCAGCTGGCGATGCGCTCGATCGATTGGTGTAGTCACACCCGCCCCATAAGCGAAGCTGACGCGTGCTGTCTCACCACCAACAGGTTCCCAGCGTGCCTGCGACTGATTGCGAATGTAGTGATGCAGATTCCGCGCGAAGCAAGTAATAAAGCCCAGCACGTGATCTGCGATGCAATCAGAGAATAGGCCTCGCATATTCGTGAGCACGGCGTCGTGCTCGACCAATTCCGGAAACAGGTAATGCTCCATGCTGGCCGTCGGCGCCTGAATCCAGTGTAGACACGGAGCTCGGGACAGCAGTTCCGGCGTAATGCGGCCGAAAAAAGCATCCGCGTCGGCGATCTCGCGCAGTGCGTGATTCTCGTCAATTGCGTTGACGACACGGCCTTTGGACAAGACGCGTTCGATTGCGCCCAATCGCTCGGCATCGACGGCCGGATAGATGAGCATCTTCATAGGTAGAATTACGGATGTCTGGCCGCGTTCATTAAGGAGTAACTGCCGGGCCGCGCGACCACTTTATCACGTCTGGGCTCAGGATGTCCAAATCCTGGCAAACGATAGAGTATGGTGCTCGACGGTTCAGCGTCGGCAGTTCGTCCAACACGCTGATAGTGGCAGATGTCAAAAAGTGCTTACATTCCAGACGCGGTTTCTTCTCATGCCATCGCCAGGAATATTTGAGCGATGAATTGACCGTGTTTCCAACCCTCGCGTTGTGCAAAGCAATATGCAGCCTGGGTCTGAACATCGGCACCGGTCGCGACGATGTATTCTCTCGCGAGGCTGAATCTGGCAAGACGGTGAGATTGCCAGGAAATGCAAAGATCCGGATCGGCTCCGCTCGTTGGCGCATCGCTACGGGTGGCGATTTCAAACCGATCGGTTCGGACGAAGCCTTTACTCTCATTGACTTATCAGCGACGAAATGCGCCAGAGCGTCGTCAGACTCGTGCAAGGCTGGAGGCACACGGGCAATACTCTTCTGGTGCAGGTTGCCAGAGCGAGCTCCTCTCGATCCGACCAGTGACCAGAACGTCAAGTCGGTAGTTGAGCAATCGATTCTTAATACTGCTTCGGTTCCCGTGCGCCCGAAAAACGGACCTAGAAACCGCGGCATCTTCGCGTCGCGTAAATAATGCTGCCGAGCGAGAGAGCCTGCCCGGCAGACCGCTCGGCCGGCGAGCTTCACTGCCAGGAGACGCCCTATCTTCACCAGTTCCCCAGTCCTGTCGCCTGACGCGGGGCTTTCGGGACCACGTTATCCGCAAATCTCGTGAAATCTTCCTAACCGGCAAACTCGGCCCAAAGCGAAGGCTCGATTCTGCCGATCATTTCCCCAGTGATCCGCCAGCTCAGATTGTAGAGCTGCGCGACATCCTGCGGTGATTGCCTAATTGCCGCAGACTGTCGGACAAGGGAAAAGCATGAGCCAGCACGGAACGACCAACCGATCTACGCCCCGCGGCATCAGCCATGCAGGCCTTTTGGCCTCGGTGGTGGTGTGCGCGATCGGCCTCAGTGGCTGCCAGCTCGCGGAGAACATCGACGTCGCCAAATGCATGGTTCCACCCAATGAACCGCACGAGTTTGCCGCGCCAACGAACTACGGATATTTCCCCACGATGTGGCGTCCGTGGCCGGGCGCCGAGGCTGGTCCCGGGACAAGTCCAGCACGCGACAAATCGCGGGAGGAAGTTTCAGGAAAACAGGGCCCAGAGACCTTGCCCGAGCCAGAGGCCGAGGGGAACAAGGAATCGCTCGAACCGGGCATGGAGGATGTGTTTGACCTGCCCGCCGCGCCTGAAGGGGATGCTATGCCAGGTGCGGAAGAACCTATGGAAAAGGGCGCCGAAGACAACGCCCCCGACACAACCATTCCCGAAGATCTGTCTCCCCCGAACGCCGCACCGCCCGCGGAGGGTGAACGACTTCCGGGTGCCCTGATTCCCGACGACGGTCCGCTACCCCCTCCGGAAGCAGCTCCGGAAAAAGGTGCCTGGAATTTGGAATTGCTCCCCACGGATGCTCCGGCAGGTGCACTCATACCTGACGAAAGACCGGAAACGGCGGGTGGCAAAAATCCGACGCCCGCCCTGCTGGTGCCTGAAGACGAACTGGGGCGCAATCGTGGTCGCACTCCGAAGCGCGTAGAAAATGCCTTGCGACCGACGCCCGTCCGAGGCGCCTCTACAACCGAGCCGGTAAAGGGGAACGCATTCCGTTCCTTCTCGCGAGACATAAAACTTGCAGAGAAGTCGTCGAACGACAACGCCGACGGGCCGGCATTGATAGTACCGACGCAAATCGAGAAGTCGCCCAAGCGTATATCGGCCGTTGTTGAAAGCGCTGCCGACGAACAACCGTCGGCAGATAACTTGTCGGCGGAGAATACCTCGACGAGCAAGTCGTCCGCGGGTAAGTCGACGGCGGGTTGGCGAGCCAACGCTGCTCGTCCTCAAGCCAAGCAACGTACGCCAACGTCGACGGCGTCGACCAACAGCGAGGGTTGGCAACGGCGGCCATCGCGCACTGTCTACCCTGCTCAGCAAACGGCCCATACCGACAGCCAACCGCAGCCCATAGACCGCTCAGGCGAATCTACGAGCAGCGAAGCGGGCAATCCGTTGCGGTAGCTTCGAATGCCGTGTGCCCAAAAGCCGCACAGCAACACAGCCCTCGCCGCACGTCGAGGGTCGTCGGGCGGGCACTTCAATCGCTCGAGGGTGGTCGACGCCCTGTACGCAGCCTGATAAACTGTACAGTACCCTCCCGGCGTCGGCGGATCGTTCCGCAGCCGGCATGCGCGACACGTCGGTTGCGTCGCCAGGACGTGGTGTGGTTTCCGTCGCATAAGAGTCGCCGACCGCATCCGAATGGCCTTTTACTGGCGTCTTGTCGATTGCCCATCAAGCAACTCGCGGAGTGCCGTCGCAACCAGCATCTTTCCTTCTCAGGACGGGCCCAAATCTACTCCGTAGTGCGGTCAAGCTAATCGTGTAGACCGATCAGGCGATGCGCAACGAAACCCAACAGCCGCCGACGGCCGAAATCCGCGAGCTGCGGCGGCGGATTACCGCTCTGGAATGCGAACTGGCCGGCCATCGGCAACGGGCCGAGCGGGTGGCCGAGTTCTTCACATTGTCTCACACCGAAGAACGACCATTTCTGGCCGCTCTGGCCGAGACTCTCGCGATTGTTTTGGAGGCCAAGTACGTGATCGTCGGCGGGTTGGATTGCCAGCGCAATGTGATTCAGGCGCCAGCCATCTATTCTCACGGCACGACGGTCACCGGCAGCGACTACGTACTGGCCGGAACTCCCTGCGCAGATATTATTGGCAATCTCCGTTACACGTGCATACCAGACGTTCGCCAGCGATTTCCGCACGATCCCCTGCTGGCCGAGTCGAACATCGACAGCTTCGTCGGCATGCCGTTGCTCGACAGCAAGGGCGCCCCGCTAGGCCTGCTGGCGGCCATGTGGACGGCGCCGCTAGTTGACCTGCACCAGGCCGAATCGGTCTTATCGCTTTTCGCTGGGCGCGCCGCGCGTGAACTTGAACGCCTCCGCTCAGACCAAGCACTGCGGGCGAGCGAAGCACGCTTTCGCACGCTATGCCAGGCCGCGCCGACGGGGATCTACGAATGCGACGAACGGGGGTTCTGCACGTTTGTTAGTACCCAGTGGGAAGAAATGACGGGGCGTTCCAATCAAGACCTGCAGGGGTTCGGCTGGCTCGAACTTGTACATCCAGACGATGTTGCTTCCGCGCGCGAAACCTGGCACCAGGCCTTTCTGCAGAATCGCCCTTTTTTAGATGAGTTTCGCATTGTGCTCGGCACAGGTGAGGTGCGCTGGGTGCGGGCTGCGGCCAAACAAATTGGCGGGGCCACTGCAAAGCCGGCCAGCTTCGTCGGTTGCATTGAGGATATTACCGATCGCAAGCAGGCCGAGATCGCGCAGCGCGCCATCGAGGAACGCTTCCGCGCTTTCATGGACAACAGTCCGGCGGTTGCTTTCATGAAAGATGGCGCCGGACGCCGCGTCTATGCCAATCGCCCTTACATGCAACGATTTCAGGTCGGCGACGCCGCCGTGCTCGGCAAGACCGATTTGGAAATGTTCGGACCCGACGTAGCACGCAAACTGGCCGCGAATGACGAGCGCGTGCTGGCTGAAGGGCGTGCTGTCGCAACTGTTGAGACCTTGCCCACGGCCGATGGCGTACTGCGCCACTGGCTGGTCTACAAATTCCCTGTCGAAGCACCGGCTGGCGAACGGTATGTGGGCGGGGTGGCAATCGACATTACCGAAAGGCGGCATGCCGAGGACGAATTGCGAAAAGCCCGTGACGAGCTCGAACGGCGCGTAGCCGATCGTACCAGCAGCCTAACCGCGGCCAATGACCGAGCGCAAGAAGAGATCCTCGAACGCGAATCGGCCGAAGCCGCCTTGAGAACCGAGCAAACCTTGCTGCGTCGCCTGCTCTTTCGCCAAGAGGCGGAACGCAAGCTGCTGGCCTACGAAATCCACGACGGCCCCGTGCAATACGTTACGGCGGCACTCATGCACTTGGAATCGGCTCACGATGCGATCATTGGCGCGCCGCCGGTCGTCTACGAGTCATTCGATACAGCACTGGGCTTATTGCGTGATACCATCCAGGAAGCGCGGCGCATGATCAATGGCTTGCAGCCGATGGTGCTCGACGAATCGGGGCTGGTGCCGGCCATCGAATGCCTGATCAATGACCACTTCGACAGCCAAGTCGTTCGTTTTGAACACCATTTGCGTTCCGAGCGGTTGACACCGCTTCTCGAAGGCGTGCTTTTTCGCATCTGTCAGGAAGCCATTACCAATGCTATGAAGCACAGTCAGTCTCCAGCCGTTCAGGTGAGGCTCCGCCAGGACCATGCCTGGGTGCGGCTGGAAGTTATCGACCAGGGAATAGGCTTCGATCCCGACCAACGCAATTTCTCTAATTCGTTCGGGCTGCGCGGCATCCGCGAACGGGCTCGGCTGCTGGGCGGCCACGCCATGATCGACAGTGCTCCGGGGCATGGCACGCGAGTCGCCGTAGAGCTGCCGGTGAGAGACCTTTAGCAACGCATCCATCGGGGATTAAAACAGCCGCCGCACCATGACACGCATCTATCTCGACAACGCTGCCACGAGTTGGCCCAAGCCAGAAGCCGTTTACCAGGCAATAGATCGCTACCAACGCGAAGTTGGCGCCTCGGTTGGTCGTGGCGTCTATAGCGATGCAGTCACCGCACTCGAAATGGTGGACAGCACGCGTCGCGCTCTCGCGCATTGGATCGGCGCACCGAAATCGAGGCACGTTGCATTCACGCTCAATGGCACGGATGCACTAAACACGGCCATCCATGGAGCACTCTGCGACGGCGGTCACGTCGTCACCACGCTGGCGGAACACAATTCCGTGCTGCGCCCCCTGGCGGCGCTAGCTGATGCCGGTCGGATCGAGGTAAGCCGCGTTCCCTGCGACGGCGCCGGCGTGGTCGATCCCGCAGAGATTCGCCGTGCGCTGCGCCCCTCGACGCGACTGGTCGCACTGGTACATGCCTCGAACGTCACAGGGGCCATCCAGCCGGCCGAAGAGATCGGCCGTATCGTTCGCGAGCACGGCGCACTCTTCCTGCTCGACGCCGCGCAAACCGTGGGCGAGATCCCCATCGACGTCGAGCAGCTGCACGTTGATCTCTTGGCGGCTCCAGGGCACAAAGGGTTACTGGGGCCTTTGGGGACAGGTTTCCTGTATGTTCGCCCCGGAGTCGAGGCATTCATTCCCCCTTTTCGTCAGGGGGGCACGGGAACTCAAAGCGACCGCAGCCGGCAGCCTGACGTCCTGCCCGAGAAATACGAAGCCGGCAATCTGAACGTGCCAGGGATTGTCGGTCTGGGTGCAGGGCTTGCCTGGCTCCTGGCCCAGGAAATCGAATCGTTGCGCGGCAAGGCCATAACCCGCACACGACGATTGATCGAAGGGCTGACCGCGATAAAAGGAGTTCGCGTTTATGGCCCTCGACTGGCCGAAGCCCGTGTGGCAGTAGTCAGCATGACGCTGGCCGGGTACGATCCGCAAGAGCTTGCGGCGACTTTGGACGCGACCTTCGGCGTGCAAGTGCGGGCCGGTTTGCATTGCGCTCCGTTAATGCATCGGGCACTCGGCACGGCACCGTCCGGCGGCACGGTACGATTCAGCCCAGGTCCGCTAACTACCGACGCCGAAATCGAGGTGGCCATCGCAGCAGTGGCCGAAGTCGCTGCCCAGGCGCCCGTGACGTGATCGGCTCGACTAACAATCAGATCTGGCGACAAGTACAGCATCCGCATTCTTGCCAGCCAGCCCTTCAAAGACCAACTTCTCGGAGGATATAAATCGCATGGACGACAAACCATGGTATAGCGATGGACTCCGTTTCAAATGCACCCAGTGTGGTGATTGCTGCACCGGGGCGCCCGGCTATGTTTGGGTGACCAACGACGAAATTGCGGCGTTGGCCAAGCGGCTGGAGATGACCGTCAAGGACTTCGAGCACGACTACGTCCGCAAGGTTGGCGTACGCAAGAGCCTGGTCGAATACGACAACGGCGATTGTGTGTTCTTCGACGGCGAAGCGCGGCGCTGCACGGTCTACGAAGACCGGCCCCGCCAATGCCGCACCTGGCCCTTCTGGGAATCGAACGTCCGCACCCCTGCCACCTGGAAGGAAACCTGCGAGGCCTGCCCCGGCAGCGGTAAAGGAAACCTGGTACCAGTCGAAAAGATCATCGAGCAGCTAAAGGTCGTGCGCATCTAGGAGACGTTCCTGAAGCTGAGTGCGGTCTATCTCATCGCGCGCCTCCCTGGGCTGGAAACGACGTAGGGCTTTTGCCCTAGATGCTCGATGTCGCGCTGTGCGTTTGCGACGCGCGGCCAGCTTTTGCGCCCCCGGCCGAATTTGCAATTGACGGCGGGCCGCGCCGATTTATTCAATTATTGGAATTATTCAACGCTGCAATAAACGACGACGTTGACTTGACCAGCCGGACATAAACCTACGTTTTTACGGCAAATCCGTGCGAACCGCGACCGGCGAACGTCACGTTAGCGCCGTCGCCGCCAAGTGGAATCGGGCGAGGCCGTGCTCGTCGCTATAGGTCTGCACCCGTGCGACGGCTTGGCCGAAGAGGACCATTCCTGAGCGTGCCCCAGGGCACGATTCGCAGTGACGGCTGTTGTTCGATCGCGGCGAATGCTCAGACGTAGCCGCAATTCCCCGCCGTCGCGTGGCGCGAGACGTTGCAGGATTTCAAGTTGATGCAGCGCCGGGGCGCAACGCATGAGCCCAGCGTTCAGAAGCTCGCAGAATACTTCCTGCCCGAGCACCATTAATTCCACCGGCCGAGCACGTTTTGTCACGTCCGAGCGCCCCAGCGAGTAACCCCCCAACAACCCGACGCTGCGTCCACAACGGCAACACCGTCATTCCCTCGCCGCAGCCTTTGCAAGGCATGCCTCGATTCTACCGACCGACCTGGCTCGATTTCGAGACGCCGTCGAGGCGATTCCGTCGGAGCAATACCTGCGGTTTACGAATGCCCGCCATCGATATCACACGGGGCCTGATAGCGAACTTTTTTGCTGCCGGATGATCGTCAACCATTGTTCCCTGCGCGCATTACGGCGCGGGCTGTTTACGTCGCATCCTAAGAATGAGTCGGTGAGGACGGCTTAGTGTGCTGCCTCAGCGTCAACGTGGGCGAGCGTTCTGACGCGTAACGGTCGTTTCGGGGAACAGCGCTTGGATGGGAGCTGGTGGCGGGTGTGGTACCGTACAAGCGGAGACTACTCGCGCGGATCATCACGGCTGCCCATGTCTCGGTTCGACCGCACCATGCCGGCGTGCTAGCAAGACCGCAAGCGGCAGCAATACGAACGACGTGCCGCCCGCAGCTGTGCTGCATTGTGCAGCACTACGGAGTCTGGGGGAGAATTGCTCACGGCACGTCGTAAATTGGACCGAAAATAAGGATCATAACGATCGGGTTTCGACGATCTATGCGTCGGGGGTGAGGGCCATGTCGGGCAGAGCCATCAAGCAGTTAGCCGCCGCGGCTTCATTACTCGTTGCATCGGGTTGCTGCCAGGGCCGTTCCCTGACAATTCATATCGCCTGGGGAAGTCCCCGTCCGCAGTGTGTCGCGGAAGATTGCGACTCGTGCTGCCAGCCGGCGCACTCGGAGGCCAATGCACCCCAACAACTCGATGCGGCGCCGGAACCTGAGCCGCCTACCGATGAGCAAACACCGCGACGGCCGCCAAGGCGCGAGGTGATTATGCCGGACGAAGATGGAACCGTGGTCCCCTAAGCTCGAAGGCCGCCAGTCGTTTGCTTCGGCGATGTCATCTTTTCGAGCACTCTTGGACGCCTAATTTGCGTTAGCACTCTCCGCTAACACCGTCACCCAATCGAACACATTTGGCACGCGTGTACTGCCATTTTGTGAAGAATCGGCTAGCCCGAACGGTCCGGTTGTACCTCCCTCATCGGCAGGGTAGAACTACAGCCGCCAATGATTGCTCCCCGATGGCCGGGGTCGGTCTTGTGGCCGTTTGCGCGCTTGAAACTCAGATAGCCTTGGGCAAACCGGTTTCAGCGTTGCAAGGAGGGCAGCCTCGTGACGATGGAAACCGCTTGGCACGCGCCGTTTCAGCCTCCCTGTCAACAGGGGCTCGAGCTATTGCTCCGAGCGTATCGCTATGCGGAGGCGACCGGCACTGATGCATGGTCTTTTGCCATCGACCGGGAAACGCTTGACCGAGCCGGCATGGACCTGAGCGACCTCCGCTGGTTGAATGCCGCCGGCTTCGCGCTGCATGCCGACGAAGTCACACATCCGGCCGATAGCCAGCGCCGATTTGGGCCAACTGGGTTGGCAAGCATCAGCCGCGTGAGTTGCTTCACCCTGACGCCGCGCGGCGCCAAGGCCCTACAAAATATTCTCGTGTCTCAAGCTCCGTCAGGCCCAACTGATGAACAAGCCCATTTGGATGACAAATCCACACAATGGCCTACTGCCTCCAAAGTGTTACCCGATCGTATCCCACGAGCGCAGACTCCCTCGTGGGACGGCGAGAACCGTGAGCTGAGGCTGGGGGCGATTGTCATCAAACGGTTTCGCGTCCCGGCCCGCA
>DASXEJ010000249.1 GCA_036490175.1 Pirellulales bacterium
TCTGCTGTGCATCAGCAGTCCGGGGAGCGCGAATGATCGTCCAGCCCGACAGGTCTTTGCCGTTGAAGATCGGTACAACTTTGAGCGGTCGCAACGTGAGCGTTCGCAGGCCAACACTTCCGGCCAGGCGGATGCGGAACCCCTGCTCGCCGTCCACGCGCGTCGCGAAACGCCCTGGGGTAACTTCAATCGTCCTGTCGCCCACCACGATCTTCCCCGCCCGAACTACATCTGCCCGGATCTCGCTTGATCCAAAGTAAATCGTCGTTTCTCCCGCAATCAGCGTTTCGCCGGCGACGATGCTCCCATTCCATCCAAACGTCGTTCGACCGTCGAACAAACTGATCCAACCATCGTTTGCTTCCTGGGCCGTGAGACCATGTCCATACTCCGCGCTGGACGACTTGGGACTCGTATACGGCCTATCGGCTTCCACAGCCAAGAGCACAAACGGCAGGCACAGCGTGATGGGATTCATGGCAACCCTCGAACTAGGGTGAGATTCTTCAAGTTCGCCCGTCGCCGTGACTGGCAAATCACTTGCCCGGTTGTGCAGGCACCGTCGCCGGACGTTTGTACTCTGCCGGAAAGTCCAATACCTGGCCTTGCGCGAGCAGCCGCGCTCGCAGCACGGCATAGTCGAGCTGTTGCACATCCTGGTTGCTCTTGGCCGTCAGCGCCGCCGCGACTCCGGCACTCTGGCCGATCGTCATCCAAGCCGGTTCGACGCGAATGGAACAATAGGCGACGTGCGTTGCCGACAGGGCGACCGGCACCAGCAAATTCACGCACTCCGCGGCTCGGGGCGTGATTGCTCGATACGGCACCTGATACGGCGGCCCGGCCCGCTCGTTCCGGTCGAAGCGAAACGGAAAAATCGTGCCTTCGTTGATGACTTCGTCCTGGCCGCGTGCCACGCGCCGGCAATCGTGCGAATCGATCGGGAAGGAAACCAGCGCGATGGCATCCGGCTTGATGTTCGTACTGAGGACGTCGGCCTGCGTCAACACGTACTGGCCCCGCATTCGCCGTCCTTCGCGAACGTAGAGTTGCGGTGACCAGTGGCCGTACTCGGCAAACTCGTCTTTGCACAATCCGTACTTCGCAACTTGCTGGCGAATCGCCGCCGGCACCGCCCGGTCGGTCGTGAAGAAGTGAATCAATTCGAGCGTATACTGCTTGTGCGCTTCCCAAATCTGGCGACGACCTTCGGCGTCGGCCTCGCACCAGCCGTTGCCGCCTCCGACAATGCCCATCGAAAACTGCTTGCCGATGCCGTTGTTCGCGTCGGCCTTGTCGCCAGGTAGCGGATACAGGTCCCACGGCAAGTCGGGCTTCGCGACCGCGAAATAATGCCGCACCGCCTCAAATTTTGCTGGATCGTAATGCGCGGGCTGCGGAAACGGCACACGGTTGGCCTCATTCGCGGTCACGCACAGGCGAAAACTGTAGACCATTACGTTGCGGTCGCCGGCATCGTCGGGCCCAGGGTCGGCGGCAGTGATTAGCGGCAAGAGTTTCCCTGCGGCGTCGAAGCCCGAGAAAGGCATCGGCTTTTTCGGGTACTGCTTGCCCGCGAACGGTTCGTGGAACTCGTTGCGCCCTTCACGACCGATCGTCCACGTTACGCCCGCCGCCGCCATGAGATCGCCTTCGTAGGTGGCATCGACGAAGGTGCGCGCCGCGAACCGACGCCCGCTGTCGGTTTCAATCCACTTGATCCGCGCGCCGTCTTGATTGACGTCTTTCAGCTCTTGCTTGATGTGAACCGTCACGCCCGCTTCGCCGAGCATCGCGCTGGTAACACGGGCCGCCACGTACGGCTCGTACGTCCAGGCAACCTGGTTCTTTTCGCCAACGGCATAAGGCAGCTTCACGCCGCGTTGCTGGTAATCGCGCTCGATGCGCAGATGAAATTCTTCGAACAGGCCCCGCAGCGCTGTGCGCCACATCTGGTTCGAATCACTGAAGCAGAGCCCGCCCGTATTGACGCCGCCGACGTGCGCGGTCGGTTCCACGAGCACGACCTTCGCCCCCTCGCGGGCCGCAGCGACGGCCGCACACACACCGGCGGGCGTCGCCCCAAAGACGACGACATCGGCCTCCGTCAGCGCGGGCTCGGCATACAGCGCGCCGACGGACGCCCAACAGACGACCGAAGCCCCCAACGCGATTCGCGACAGACCACGCGTCAACATCGCTGCAAAATCCTCGATCGCATTCCCCGCGCCCGAACCGCCGCCGGCTCCCAGTCATCCCGGCCCGATTATGAACCGTACAACCAGCCCGGCCAACGGGGCAAATCGTAAACGATCGCGCCAAACTCAGGGCATCGTTGCCGGGCTCAGCGATTGATGTGAGTGATCGGCCCCCGATTCAGTTTGGTGGCCGAAGAGAGGAGAACGGGGCCATGCAGTGCCGGCTCGCTGGAACGAGGAATCCGGTGACATCACCGGATTTCTCGAGTTCCTGGGGCCGCACCGCCAGCAAATAGCCTAAATTAAGGCTTCGGCAGGCTCTAGATGAAGGGTCCCTGGGTCGACGCGTATCGAACCGCTTTAGGGGCCTCGTCAGGGCATGCGAGAGAGGAGATCCTAGCGGCACTCAAAAGCTACCTTGCCGCATGAGAATTGAGCCGGATCTTGTAAATGGCGCCATTTCGCCATTTGCCAATTCAGGTCGGGCCCGGATGCTTACGCCATTTTTTCTCCTACAGGCGAAGGTTGCAACGGTGGCCCGCCCCGTTAAAGTCATGAGTGCGATGCTTCCTGCGTGTCTGGGTGTGGCCGAGGCACCGGTTATGGTGAGCGATTCCCGCAATGAATTTTTGGTTCTCAGCCGGGAGCTGGGGACGATTTCGGCCAAATGGGCCGCAATTGAAACAGAGTTCACCGGTCCGGCCCCCAAGATGCCATGCACATCGGATGAGTGGGTTGAATCGACCGAGCTCAATCTGGTGATGCGCCGAGATGAAGATGAAACAGGATTGCGAGGCTTCACGTCGGCGTGGCATCGAACAATAACCCAGGTTCGCAGCCTCCTCCTGGGACAATTTGCATCTTGGGCGACCAGGGTGGTGTCAACCCACGGCGCTGACTATTTCCAACGACGCGATATTCCTGATCCTCCAATTCACCGCTTGCCGCTGGCCAGCCGAGACACAGAAACCGCAACTGCATGGCTTACAGGTACGGCCAACGCCGATGAAGCTGGCTGCCGTATTATTTTTTGGATTGCAGCGTACCAAGATGCGAGGGGGTTGCGGCGATCCCAAGAGATCACACGGCTGGTTTTCATGTGGGCGGGCGAAGCTGTAGATTTTCACGCCCCCGACCAAGAACCGCGCTCCCAAGGCGACCGATTAGGTGAATTGTTCGGGCTGTGTTATCCAGCGCGAGAATTGATGGCCTGGGTGGAGCAGGGGCTTGTAGCACTGTACCGGTGCGAAGCCACCGCCGTCGATCATGGGATGACTAGCAAATATAAGATGCAGAAACTCGACTCTTCAACGATTGTAGTGCGATTTGGCGACGAGACCGGAACAATTAAGGGTAAGCAGGCGGTCCGCCTGAGCACGCTAATCCGGCAGGGAAGGATCGACGTTCTCGAACTAGCCGGGGATCTCGACCTGGCTGGTTCGAGTGGTTCGGTGCATGCGCCTTCGGATGTTGAGAGTTCCTATATTTTGGACCCGTCAATGACTGGCCAAGCGAGCACCAGCGCGGCGATTCGGGGTGAACTGCAACCACTCTACGCTCGGCTCAACGAACTGAAGCACGAGATAGAAGATGCAACGAGCGATCTCGAGCGTAGTGAGCTGGAGGACGAGAGGCAGCAGCTGCAGCGGAACATGAGCGCAATTCTTAGACCGCTTCAATCGCAAATCGGCAAAGCGATAGCGAGAGTCAAACGAGGATTTCGACAAGTGGCAGAAGACAGCGCAAAGCGTATGCCCAATTTTGCAAACCATATCCGCGAGGCAATGGATTACGACGAGGTCAGGGCCCAATTCACCTATCTTCCACCGATTTGCCCGGAATGGGAATTCGACGGCTTCGATTAACGGAGCGGTTCTTTCCACAATCGGAGAGGTTTTGTCCCGCTTAGATGGTGTTGGTCACCACCACCACCACCACGCGGAGCAAAACCGTGCGAGATCTGACCGTAGGCGAGTGCGCCCGCCAGATTGGGGATAATGCTGGCACTTCGGTGCCGCCGCACGTCATTTCGTCGCTCTTCTACAAACGGGTGCTTGACGGCGAACTCTGTCCCGTCGTGAGCCGTTGCCGGCGGATCCCTCCCAGCTACGTTGCGACCATCGAGTCCGTCCTGCGTACTCGTGGGCTGCTGCCTCCGGCGGAGGCTACGCCGTGCCAGTAAAGCGCGACCGCGATCCTAGCATTGACGCGGTGCGCGAGTTCTGGCAACGACGCACGAACCGCATGATATCTACCGATGATGCCCGTGAGATCAAGCAGAATCTGGCTGGTTTTTTCGCCGTACTGCGGCGCTGGGAATTAGCGGCGCAGCGATCAGCGGAGACTTTCGACCCACGACAGCAACCCGACATACCTGGCGGGACTGGCGAATGAGCGACGTAGAAGGGATCGACTGTGTTCAATTCTCCTAGCCCGGCATCGCTGAACAACAGCAAAAAAAACTACCGCGGCGCAGACGCGGATGCTGCTGCCAACCGCCTGCTGCTATACAGCCACGGTCAGGCGCTCCAGCCGCAGGCCGCACGTCCGATGCCGCCAATTCCACCGGGTGCTGGCTACTGCATCCGTTGCTACATGCCGATGCTGCTATACACGTGGCGGATCTTCGCCGACGGCACCAAGCACATCGCAGTCCGCTGCGCGTATTGCCACGCGTTCAACGGATGGGCGGCGCAGACTCCGACGAACATTGCGCTGGCTAACTGGTCGTCCCCTTCTGGCAACGTGGGAGGATAATCCACGAGCCTGAGCGAGCCGCGTGCAGATGATGTCGGCGGTCCGTGGGCGGCCGAGATTTAGTGATCTGGACTGAAGGCACTTTGTCAACCGCGCCAACGACTGAGGAGAGCGGTCCACCTCAAGGACCTGAGCTCATAACTCCTGCATTCCAAAGGCGCTATGGTTCAAAAGCTGGCAGGCTGCAGGCGTGCAGCCGATCGCAACAATCGCGCCCGCCGGGGTTGCCGCCCCGGCGGGTGAACCAAAGGAAACGATGTCGACTAATTCTACTGATTCGGGCCAGATAAACAATAATGGCCACGTTCCTGCGCAAGCGCGTTGGGGTGCGACGTCGACAGACCGCTTTCCAGCACTGCCAAAAGAACTTCTCAACTACGCACTGCGGGCGGTTGTTCGGCATGACACGCTTCGCGACGCGCTACAGGTCGGCAGTGTGGGCGAGGACACGCCAGTTCCCGCCGCGATGATCGCAAGTGAGCAAGGCTTGCATGGGCTGCTCTGGGATGCCTGCGCTTTTTGCCACCGCCAGCATGGACATCTTGACGACCGGGAGCTGCTCTACCTAACTGCTGTCGAGTTGCAGACTGGCTCTCTCGACTACCCGCAAGTCACAGGCAACGAAGTAGGGGCGTTGGTCAACTCCTTTTACTGTGGCGCTCCGCCTGATGCAACGGCGGGCCGCCAAGCCATTGCCGATGTGCTCGTACACTACTTGGCGGATCGGGTCGATGCCCAGGCGTGGGCGGACTGGGCGGAAGAGCACGGCGAGCCGCCCCGGCAGGTTCTGGTGGGCGTCCAACAGATCCGCCAGGAGATAGAGGACTTCCGCGCCGGCGCCGAGCGCTCTGGGCCGTTCAGCACGGTTGAATTCCGGCAGCGGACGCAGACCCGCGAGGAGATTATCGGTGACGTGCTGGTCGCCCACCAGCTCGCGGTAATCGGCGCGGCCACCAAATCGCTGAAGACACTTACGAGCCTGGACGCGGCGATCTCGATCGCGACCGGTACGCCCTGGCTAAGCTACGAATACTGGTCATGTTCTCGCCCTCGCCGCGTTGGTTTTTTCTCGGCCGAATCCGGAGCCGAAACACTGCTGCATAAGCACGATGTGATTGCGGCCTCCAAGCGTAATCGCCTAGCCTGCGATCAGCGCATGACCTTCGAGGCGCTCCTTGGCGCGAATATTTTTTGGGACGACCAGGTTCCCGACCTGAGTGATCCAGCATCCGTCCAGCGCCTCCGCCAGATCATCCTCCGTGAGCACCTCGAAGTAGTCTTCGTCGACCCGTTGAGCATGGCCATCGGCTCAGCGGCGAAGGACTTGGCCAACATGGCAGTTGCCGGCCAGGTAATACTCCGCGCGGCCCGTGTCTGCCGGCAGGCCGGCTGCACGCTGGTGCTGGTGCACCACACCGCGGGCGACCGCACGCGTTTATCCAGCGAACGGGCCCGCAGCCCGCTCGACCTTACCGACATCGCTTACCCGGCAATCACAAATCACGCACGGCAGTGGATCACCTTGAACCGCGCTGAGCCCTACGACGAGTTGACACGGCAGAGTGTCCTCTGGCTGCGCGCCGCCGGCAGCGGGCTCCAGGCGGGTGGAACCTTCCGCGTCGCCATCACGGAGGGGCGACGGCACGATCTCTGGCAGGTCGATGTCGAAACCGAGACGCAATACTTCGAGCGGCAGCAGGGGCAACGCGAGCACGACCAGCGACTATTGGGTCGAGAGCACGAGAACAGCATCTTGCAGTACCTAGAGCACCATCCGGGGGCCACGATCAATGCCATGAGCCGTGATGCTGAGCTGCCCCGCATCGGTGCGACGCAACTAGGGCGACTCCTGCCCGAGTTGCAGAGGCGCCAGGTTGTGCGGTGCGAAGACGTGCGGCGCAACGGCGGAACGAACAACATTCGGCGATGGTATCGGGTTGGACTGTCGGCCGGAGGTTCGACGAGCAGCGGGGCAGCTGTAACTGGTGGGGGAGATGTGGGTAGGGCGGGTGAGGATTGATTTTTGAGGCGCACGATGCGCGCAGCCTGCGCGCATGCGCGCTCCGTGGACACTATGGCGGGCACAGCGCGCAGCATGGGTGCCTATGGTAATAGGCACCCTGCTGCGCCGCCTGCCTTAGTGGATATGCTCCCTGGAGATCAACCATGTACGAAAACGAGACACCCCCCGACACCTCGCCTGGCATTATGGCCCCCGGGCTAACGGTAGCCGCCGTCCTAGCGAAGGCTCATGCCTACGTGGCCGCCGGGCTATCCGTCATCCCGGTGAAAGCTGATGGAACCAAGGCACCGGCATGGCAGCTGTTGCCCCAAGCGTGGAACGACGTGGAGCGGCGTCTGAAGCATTCGTGGAAGCCGTTCTTAGAACGGCGGCCGACCTCGGCCGAAATCAACGCATGGTACAGCGACCTCGGCTGGGCGACGTTCTACGGCATCGCTGTCGTTGGCGGAGCGGTCAGTGGCGGATTGGAGATCATCGACCTAGATACGATCGACTTGGTCGAACCCTGGGCCAGATACGTGGAAGAGCGCATTCCGGGGCTGCTTGACCGGTTAGTGTTTGTCGAGACGCCGCGGCCGGGCATGCACGCCTATTTCCGCTCCGTTGCCGGGGGCGGCAGCCAGAAACTTGCACGCACAGTCATCGATGATCCGTCTACCGGCAGGAAAAAAAATAAGACCCTCATCGAGCTCAAGGGCGAAGGCGGCTACTGCCTCGTGCCACCGTCGCCACTTGGGTGCCATCCCAGCCGGCGGCCGTACGTATTCGTTAACGAGAAAGATCTCAGCCAGGTCCCCACCGTCACGGTGTCCGAGCGGGCCGTTTTGTTGGATGCCGCGAAGGCTCTGGATAGGCCCTTGCGACCAGCTCTGAAACTGGCACGCAGGCCAAAACGTCGTAGGCTCGTCAACTGCAGTCGGCCCGGTGATCAGTTCAACGCGTATGCAACCTGGGCCGAAATTCTAGAACCGCACGGCTGGACCCTGGTCGGAGTCGATGCGGGTGGCGAGGAGCACTGGTGTCGGCCGGGCAAGAATCAGGGCCAGAGCGCAACCGCGAACTACGCCGGGCGAGATTTGCTGCATGTGTTTTCCGAAAATGCCGAGCCCTTCGAGGCCGGCCGCTCTTACACCAAGTTTTCCGCATTCGCAATTCTAAACCACCGCGGCGACTTCAAACGAGCGGCGGAGAGCCTCCACCGGAAAACCATCGGCAGCGCTCGATCGTATGGCCGAGCACTTCATCGTCGGGGATCTATTCGAGGATTCCTCGGGCGGATGAGTCTCTAACTCGATCCACCACAGCTTTCTTGGAGCAAAGATTTGAACACGAACATAACAGAACACGGCAAATTGTCAGCTGCGCCGGCCAGCAACTGCAGGCCCGCTCGAGGGCTGATGGACAACAAACCGAGGGCTGGACAACGTGGAATCCCGGAGTGGACGCGGCAAACGGCTATCGAGGAGCTGCCCGAAGACCTACGCCCGAAATTCAAAAAGCTGAAGAAGATCTTCGATGAACGCTGGAAAATAAGTCTGCACTCGTACTATACGATCGGAGAAATCCTGCGGGACTGCCGGATAGAGACCGAAGCGCTAGGAAAGCGCTTTCGGCTCATAAGCCAAATGCAGTTTTTGGCGGACGCGTTAACTGTTGAAATTCAGCAGCTGAGAACCCCACAGCGTCTCGCACATACATACAGCGAAGCGGAGTATCGTTCCCTCGTCCAGCATCCCGAGATCACCTGGGGACACATCCTGCATTTGATCAGTGTGCCCATAGCAGCTGAGCGAGATAAGCTGGCCGCCTGCACTATTGCCGAGAAATGGAGCCCACACCGGCTGCGGAACGAGATTCTCGGCCGGCCAGCGGCCGATAACGCTCAGCGCACACCCAAGCCCCCACGGAGCGTAAAGGCCGGCTTCGAACAGGCTATCCGCATGGCGAAGTCCCTATCCAGCATCTTCGATCGAGCTTTTTTCAGCGACACCTACGATTTGACCACGCGCATTCTCGAAATGTCCCCGGATGATGTAACCGCGGGGACGGAGCAGCAGGTTAGAGAGGCAATCGAGACACTTGCCCACCTCTCACAAACTGCCGGCGAGAACAGTCGGCGTCTACTCGAGGCCTTGGTTTGGATCGAGATGGTGCTCAAGCTGCGAAACTCGATGCCTGGAATCGCTGGCCAACTCGATATCGACCAATGACGACGGTGACGACCCGCCAATTCTGCGGGGTGGCCGGCAAAAAAGAGCGTCACGTGCCACCGGTGAAATCGCAAGGAAGAAGCAGGCTGCTCTCCTCATCCGGGCCCTGGAGAAATTGGCCAATTATCCCAACGGCTGTGTGCCGAGGTCAGATTCCTCAGCGTGGATCGACCTGATCCTGGGCCCATCGTCCTTCGAGGAGAGCACGGTCCCACCCCCAGTTCATGGTACGGTGAAGGGGGCAGACGCTGGGAAACCCAGCCCATCCGTACTCGAGGACCTAAATTTAGACGGTGGGCTAAAGGTCCATAAATTTGATCCAACCCTGTACCGACAGCAGTTTTGTGCCAAACTGGCTGCGTTTCTGTATCCCGCTGGCAGGGGGAATGGTGGGTGGCAGCCGGATGAGATGCGAGTTGCGGCACCCAAAACCGCCGCGGCGGGCAGCATGGCCAGCGTGGAAATGCCCCTATTAAATCACAGCGTGGCGCCGACCAACGGGGCAACCTGCAGACTCGGCTTACGCCCCAGTGGCCATCGCGCTTGGCATGACACACCCTCGCCCGCCCGGGAGGGCAGCGTGCGGTCAGTCCATCCCAGGCCGCACGCCCAATTACGAGGTGCCGGCACATACGGTGTCCCGGGGCCGAGCTGGGACAACGGACCATTGCGCCGGACCGCCGCCCCCCTGGCGGCCTACAACCGGGCGCCCGTGCTGGCCGCCATGTCGCGAAAAGTCAACGCAAAGCCGGTTTCGGCGCCGCCGGTGAAGGAGCCGGCGCATGCATCGGTACAAGAGTTACAACGGCGAAAATCACCGGGATTATGGCTGTACGCGGGGCGCCGAATGCGATATTCAGCTCATATGCTTAGCGAGTATGCCATAAACGTCGTCATGGCCCGTCGATGCGTGGACGGTTCGTTCATGATCCTTGACGGCGTGATCGGCGGCTCGTTGGGCGGTGTAAGCCACCAAATCGCACGACTGGTTTCTGGCCCTGACACCCCCCACCGCCCCTCTGCCGCGTGGAACTTGATGTAGCCGGCCACCAGTGCTCCGATAACAGTGAAGATAGGCCGGGACCAACGCAATGCCGCGGCATCCTGAGGGCCTATGGAGCTTTGCGCTGAGAGTTCACTGAGTAGCTGCGGGTGCTCTAGCGTAGATCGAGGATGACCGGCTCGATCCGCAGACCGCTGCCCCGGCTGGCCGGTTCCGCAGTAGTGGTCTCGCTGGGACTTCAGATAATCCTGTAACTGGCCGACACCTTGGTGGAAGGGCTCGCCGGTGTCTCGGCGGCGGAAGCCCGGCGGTTGCAAGTACGCGAAGCCACGGGCCGCTTGCGGCTGGCAGAAGCCGAATATCGGGCGCGGCGAGCGCGGCAAGATCACCCCCGCCTAGTGCTCGTGGCGACACAGAAGCCAGCAACTTGCAGGCGTGTTTGACAGGGTTACGCGCTGAACTGGCGGATAGCAGCCTGAAGCTGGGCCGTAAATCATTCCGGACGGTGCAGGGGCCGGCGCCATTCTCAGTGGCGATGGCAGCATTGACCTCCTGCCGGATCCTTACCGCCATGCCTGCTGTGCCAGTTGCGCGGCGGCCTCCGACGGAGAGCCGAGAACGGCGACTTGCAGGCAGGCGACCACCGACTGTTATGACGAGCGGTCGTGGCCATCTTGCGCGCGTCGGTGGATCGCACCTCCGCGCGCAAAGGTCGGCCGATTTATCGGACCGGGCGGCAGGATTTGAACCGGGCGGCGAAATTGACGCAACCGACACCAGGGATTGCGGTTGCGAATTCTGCCAGGGATACCGCGCTGCACGGGCGCTGCAAACCGGGCGCTCCAACTGTGTCGATTTGGCGTTGCTTGACGCCGAATTGCAGCAGCTGATTTCGGCCTGGAGCCGATTGTCGATCAGAATTCGTCGAGCCATTATGGCGCTGACCGCGGTGAAATAGTCCTGGCCCACCGACGATAATCAGCCAAGTCGCCGCAGAGTGCGTTGCTTGGGTACTCCGCATGTGAATTGCCGAGCGGCGCAGGACGACTTTTTTGACGGTCCCCACGGTCGATGTGCGCCGCCGAGCGGTTAATTAATAGTACTTGTTTACCGCGGTGGGCACATTTGGCAGTGCAAGCTTTGGGCTGCTAGCGTAATTTTCGTCGTAGAGCCAATATGGCGACGACGAGCGATG
>DASXEJ010000250.1 GCA_036490175.1 Pirellulales bacterium
TCATCACTTTCGCGTAGTCGTAGGATCATTACGATGCAATCCAATTTGTTCGAGCTAGTTTATTGTTTAACTCTCGCGAGCCGTCCTGACCGCTGGCAAGCGTTTCGGTCGCGACTTCCGAGAGACTGGCCATTCGCAGAGCCGATTCGTGTACGGGCAGTCGACGGCCGCCTTGCACCACCGCCTGCATGGTGGCGCAGTGGACCCGGTGCCTGGGGTTGCTATCGTTCGCACCTCTCGATATTGGAAGACTGCCTCAACAAAAGAATCGAAAGTGTACTGTTGCTCGAAGACGACGCGATCTTCGTCCCGGACTTCCGCGAGAAGGTGGAAGAGTTCTTTTCTCATCTTCCTGATGATTGGAGCTTCGTTTACCTCGGTGGAGAACACTTGAAGCAGAATGTCCGGTTGCCGCGGCGGATTAACGACTGGGTTTACCGGCCTTTTAACGTCAACCGCACGCATTGCTTCGGTCTGCGTGGTCGCCCCACCATGGAGCTCGCCTATCGGCATCTCAACGCGTTCACATCTTGGACGGCCGAGCACCATATCGATCACCAGTTAGGCGAGCTTCATGCCGCAATGGAACGCGGCCTCTACGTGCCACGGTATTGGCTAGTAAACCAAGCTGGTGGCCACAGTGACGTGAATGGGAAAGAATGGCCGAGCTTGGAATTTTCTGGCGCCGAGGCGCTGACCCGGCCGCCAGTTGACTTGGCGATGGTAGCGGTCGTTGGGCCCTACTGCTCAGGCACGAGTTGCGTGGCGGGCATGCTGCACCATGCGGGCATCAGCATGGGAAGCGCATTTGCGCCCAACACAGCCGGGGACCCGTTTGGTTGCCACGAGGCAGAGGGATTGGGATTACTTTGCCGGGCGATGTACCGAGAGCCTTGGCTGGCTGAAGACTCCTGCCGCGAAGACCGTACGGCCTTACTTCGAAAATGGGCCGGCGAGCGTTGCAATCAACTTCGGGGCCATTCGAGATTTGCAGGTGGAAACCATCCGATAAACTGCTTGTTGGGTCCCGAGCTATTGGAAGCGTGGAATCGCCCGTTCTTTCTCGTGGTAGATCGCGCCGTGGAAGATTCGATCGAGTCCGTCATGCGAGCCGATTGGAACTGGCCGCGAGAGGCCGTTCACTCCATTCTGCCACACATGGTCGAGAAGCGGGATGCTTTTCTGCGAGAATTCTCCCCTCCGCACATGCGGATCTCGTACGAGAGCTTAGTTGCCAGGCCTGATCTAGAATTGGACCGAATCTGCCGCGCATTGCATTACTCGCCGTCCGATCACCAACGCCGCAAAGCCACGGACTTTGCCAGCAAGTGGGTCATGGCGCAACGTCCTCAACCCACTCCAATTCCTATTCACTCCGAACGGCTGACCACGCAATCATCTAATTCTTCTGCGACAGCTCCCTTTATTGCCTGCCTTGGACTACACCGTAGCGGTTCTAGTTGCGTTGCGGGCATCCTGCATCGGTTGGGGCTGCACATGGGCAACCGCTTTGTCGGATGCGAAGCCGATGGTGGTTACGAGGCTGAAGGCTTGGCGTCGATTTGCGAAAGGTACATGCCATTCCCCGAAATCCACAAGTGTATGGACGAACTCGCGACCACTACACTACTAGCAGAATGGATTCGGGCAAAATCGAGCGAAGCCGCCAGTCGCACCACGATTGCTGGCGGAAAGTACCCGCATCTGTTGGCGATGGGAGAGATGCTTCTTCGGGTATGCGGCCCTTCACTTTACATTGTGCACTGTGAGCGGCCGCTTAGCGAATCGGTCGCATCCTTGATTCGTCGGGATGGCCGCAGTCACACCAATGCACAGCTGGAGGCCGTGCAGCGATATTTATGGGACGAAAAGCTCCGACTTCTTTCACGGCCAGAGCTTAAGATCCATTCGGTGAATTACCATGCTCTGCTAACTGACCCGGTGGAAGAAATCCGCAAGCTGGCCCATTTCCTGCCGCTTACCATCTCGGAGACGCAGATAACCATTGCGGCACAATACGTTCGGCCTACGCTACGACATATCGCGCTGGCGTCCTAGTTCACGCCCGATCGCATCGGGCTTGGCGCACCGCGTGCCTTACCTTGTCAAGCGATTGAATTGCCCTCGCTTGATTCTCACTCTTCCATATTTTCGAAGCTGAATCAAACAATGATACGATGCGCGCCGCCGCGGAACCGTGGGCCGCACACAAAGCGTTTTCGAATCCGTGAGTACCCGTGAAATGCGCTTGAGCGATTTTGAACGGGCTACGCTTATCGTCCAGCGCGCTATT
The DNA here is from genome assembly GCA_036490175.1 of Pirellulales bacterium. Classification (NCBI taxonomy): domain Bacteria; kingdom Pseudomonadati; phylum Planctomycetota; class Planctomycetia; order Pirellulales; species Pirellulales bacterium. Next base: position 2,294 of record DASXEJ010000250.1, read on the forward strand.
CGTCGTCCTATGAGCATTGCAACTCCGCGAATTGTCTCGCGAATGTTGAAGGGCGGATTTGCCGGTGGCCGAGTCAGCACAGATCGCATGCGACGGATGATTGGGCGCCTCCTAGTATCGCTATCTCGGCGGTCAAAAGACAATACGGCCCTTGCAGGCTCATCGCGCGCAGCCAATCACGAGCACGCGGAATAGCGAACCGTCTTGCTCGCCGATAAGAACGTCCTCCTTGCGAGCAAACAGCTTCGCATGATCTCGGACGAGAGCGCACACGATACTTGCCCTATCGATTGGGTGGCCGACGTAATTCCTCACCGAATCCGACGACGTCCTCGATAAAGTCCGCATACTCTTTGAGTGACAGCCCGAAGCGTTGCCCACCTGCCGATAGGCTTAGCACGGCCCGCCGGTTGCTTCCGTTTTGAACATCCCGACAGATCGCCAACAGATTCTGCTCAAGTTCCTCTTGGTGCTGAATACGGTGCAGCGATCGGCTGATCAGGTAGGCCGTAAGCTGCCCCTTTACGAAAGCGCGCGCCATGGCGACTCGCGACATCTGATAACCCTCCTGGCCAAATCGTACATCGGTCGGATTGTAACAATCGTACGCAAGCCTGAAAAGCAAGTGCCATAAAAACGGCCGTATCTTGAGGTAAATACCCCACAGCTAGAGAGCGGCCTACACCCGCATGGCACCCTTTTCTTCGAAATACAAGTTTTTCATGTCCCGCTAGCCGTGGATTTCGCGATTACGGCGACGGATGGAATCGCTCTGTAGTTACTCCCCGGCGGGTAACCTAATGGCGACCTCGGATCGGCTGGCTCGCTTGCTTCAGCTCAACTCATTAATTGAGTCTGGTGTACGTTTGACTGTGCGCCAATTAGCTGAGTCCTATCATGTCAGTCGCAGAACGATCATTCGCGACGTGAAGGCATTACAAACTGCTGGCATACCAATTGCGACGCGGGAAAGTGGAGGTTATGAAGTCGTAGGCGTTGACAATGGCCATTCGCTACCGCTCCGTGAAGATGAGGTCGTCGCGCTCCTTTTGGTCGCTACTCAATTTCGAAACACTGAGCCGCTCTCGACTGCAATTCAGGGAGCCATCGGCAACATCATTCGCCGTACTGCGCCGACACAACGTAATGAATTGCGCCGACTCATCGAACTTTGCATGCGGTCTGCAGTGCGCGCCCCTTCGTCAACCGTGAACGAGCAGGCGTTCAAAAGCGTCGTCACCGCGATACGCAAGGGACTGCAAATTCGGCTGTACGGCCGCCTTACAGATACAGGCGTAGATTTCACAACCAAAGTAACCCCCGAACGCCTTTACTGGCAAGGCGGGACATGGATACTGATTGGCAGATCCTCGATCCACCGCAAGACAAAGCTGTTTCGACTCGACTTGGTCTCCAAAGCTGAAGCGATTGATGAATGGCGCGGCTGATGTTTGTCACTTTCGGAATTAAACGGTCAGGCTTGGCAGCAATGACGGTGCGGGTCGATCGTCGAACTGGGCGGCGATGACCTAGTGGGCATCGCACCTCCATTCACACAATACGCGGGTCAGCAGGACGTGCAAGGCAATCGGTGTTCTCGCTTCCGCACCAGCGCGATGGTGACCTCACGGGCTTAAGGAGTCATTCAGGCAGGACGCCGATACGGGCGGACGCCCTGGTGTGCCGAAGCACTCTCAGCTTACGATTAAAGTTGAGCGCGACGGACAGCAGTCGGCTACACGGAAGACCCAGTGATGTGCCTCGGCAAGCGGCCGGTCGGGGGGCCAACGCAGGTCGAACTTTTGAAAGGCCGCTCCCGTCAAGAGGCCGCACCGGCAGCGTGATCGGTGAGATTCCGCGTTAGGTCTTTGAAATGCTCTGCGACAGCCTTCTTCCAGGCATTGGACCTGCCCCGGACGCCCAATCTGCGTCGGTCACATCGACAACGGTTACCTCGGTGGATCGCACCGAAGATCCAGGTTGCGGTGAGCGAATTGGGCTGTTCTACGCCGCGTGAGTGTGGCGCTGTCGGCTAGAGCGCTTTCATCTTTGGTGTAGCGGAAACGCCCAGCTAGCAGCCGATCGAAACCTCGCAAAACAAGGCGTGCAGCAACGTGCTAGCCACGCTACAGCTATCATGTAAGCGCTCTAGTTCTAAACCTGCGATGTTCCGCCGATGGCGTCATGGCGACCGGTTGCCGACGAAAAAACTTTCGCCTGCCCGGTGGAACCTCCATAATGAGCGGCCATGCTCAGCCCCGTGGCAGGTCGCGATGCCTCGGCCGGGACTTCAAGTAGACGGTAATCATTTTCCGTCGTGCGTCGCCCACGGTCTACCCGCGGGGTTGTCCCATTTGCCCGAGGCAGGCCCGGCCGGGAAGTTCGGATTCACGTGAAAACATCAGTGGGAAAGTTTTGACTTCCGCCAATTCGCTGCATTAGCCTGATGTTGTTGCTGAGCCAATGGTTTCCGCCCAACGGCGGTCAGCAGCCCATGCCTGCCAGCCGCGTGGAGCTACCAAGCTCCTTGGGCAGCGGCATCGCGATTACGCCAGCGCATCAATACAGCACTCAAGTTCTCAATGTGACGGTTGAAGGCGACTGACGATTCCATTTCCGTCAGCGCGGCAGCGCAAGGCTAAAGCTAATTCAATCGCACAGGAAACAATCGCATGGCGCGAATACTCATCATGGTAGCGTGCGGACTCCTGTTCTTGGCGTTGTCGGCGGCCGCGGTAACGGCCCAAGCACCGGCCAAGCAGCAGAGCGTGCCTTCTCCACCTACCCAGTCAGCCGCCAACGCGGCGAAAGACGCGAAGTTTGCCGAACGTGATCGCTTGTGGAAGCAAGCGCGGCAATTGCGCGCTGACGACAAAACAGCCGAAGCGGTTGCGGCTGGCGAAAAGATGCTGGCAATCGAGCGAGAACTTTATCCACGTCCGGCCGAAGACCTGGCGGTCTCGCTCGATTGGCTCGGGCAGGCCGAGCTCGACCGGGAAAACTTTCCCCAGGCCGAAAAGCGATTGCAGGAAGCACTCGACGTCGGCACCTCGGTATTCGGCGCCGATGATTGGACGGTGATCGACTCGCGGGTCCGACTTGAGAAGGCCAAGACCCTGGCCAACCTTAGTCCCGAAGATCGGCGCGATCTTCGCGATGCCGAGCGGCAGAATCGGGATGTGGTCCGGCTCTACCACGCCGGCCAGTACGCGGCTGCGATTGAAGTGGCCGAAAAATCTGCCGACACCCGGTCCCGCATTCTCGGCAAATCGCACCCCGACTACGCCACGGGCCTGAACAACCTGGCCGGGCTGTACCAGAGCCTGGGCGACAACGCACGGGCCGAGCCGCTCTTTCGCCAGACATTGGATATTCGAAAAATTGCTCTCGGTAAATCGCATCCCGACTACGCCCAGAGTCTGAATAACCTGGCTGGGCTGTACACGATCATGGGCGACTATGCGCGGGCCGAGCCGCTCTGCAAACAGGCGCTGGAGCTCCGAAGGAAAACGGTCGGCCAGTCGCATCCGGAGTACGCCGAAACCCTCATCAATTTGGCCGGGCTATACGACAGCATGGGCGACTACGCGCGGGCCGAGCCCCTCTTTCGCCAGGCCATGGAAATCCGCAAGAAAAACCTCGGCGAATTCCATCCCGACTACGGCGTGAGCCTGAACAGCCTGGCCACGCTTTACGAGAGGATGGGCGACCACGCGCGGGCTGAGCCGCTATTACGCCAGGTATTGGACATCAGAAAGAAGGCCCTCGGCGAAGCGCATCCCGACTACGCCGCGAGCCTGAACAACCTGGCCGAGCTGTACGAAAGGATGGGCGACTACTCGCGGGCCGAGCCGCTGTTGCGACAGGCGTCGGAAATCTGGAAAAAAGGCCTGGGCGAAGCGCATCCCAACTACGCCTACGCCCTGAACAACCTGGCCGGGCTATACAGGAGCATGGGCGACTACGCGCGGGCCGAGCCCCTCTTTCGCCAGGCCATGGAAATCCGCAAGAAAGCCCTCGGCGAATCTCATCCTGAATACGCCGCAAGTCTGAACAATCTGGCCGGACTGTACGAGAACACGGGCGATCACGCGCGGGCCGAGCCTCTCTATCGCCAGGCAATGGAAATCTACAAAAAAGCTTTAGGCGAATCTCATCCCGATTACGCCGCAAGTCTGAACAATCTGGCTGGGCTGTACCAAAGCATGGGTGATTACGCCCGGGCCGAGCCGCTCTATCGCCAGGCGGCAACCATTACGCTCGAAGCTCTTCAGCAAAGCTTCCTGGGCGAATCCCAGCGGCAGCAATTACAGCATGCGGCCGACGTGCGGTGGAGCTTAGACAACTACCTGGCGATCCAGGCCGAGCACGGGAAGGACGGAGATCGGGTTTATTCATTTTGGCTTCAGTGGAAAGGGCTCGTGCTGCGGCAGCAATTGCGGCAGCATGCACTCGTTGACCGGACGGAGCTAAGACCCAAATTTGCCGAGCTGGAACAAATGACCACGCGGCTGGCCCAAATGGCACTGGCCGTCGCGGCGCCGGAAAAGCGGGAAGCCGTCAGTCGGCAGTTGGGCGAGCTGTCGCGCCGGAAAGACCAGTTGGAGCGCGAGCTGGCGCACGGAAGCGCCGAATTCGCCGCGGCGGCGCACGCGGCAACCGTCGAAGCATTGCAAAAGGCATTGCCGCCCAATGCCGTGCTTGTCGATTTCGTGGAATTTTGGCGACAGATCGAACCGGAGAAGAAGGGCGGCAAGCCGACCTGGAGACGGGAGCTGGCCGCGTTCATCGTGCGTCACGAAGGCCCGATCCGGCTCGTGAGCCTGGGCGAAAGTAAGCTGGTGGGTGAAGCGATTGACCGTTGGCGCGGGCAAGACGACAGTGATTTCGGCCGCTCGCGCGGGGCGAAAGATGCTGCTAAGCGGCTGCGCGAGCAAGTCTGGCAGCCGGTGGAAATGCTGCTGGCCGGCGCAAAGCTGGTGCTCGTGTCGCCCGACGGTCCGCTGGACCGATTGCCGTTCAACGCCTTGCCGGGCAAGGAGCCAGACCGTTATCTCTTGGAAGATTGGCCAGTCGCCGTCGTCCCTTCACCAGCCGCGCTGGCGCAGCCCGTGCCCAAGCCGGCCGCGGCTCCGCAGGGGAATCTACTGGTCGTGGCCGATGTCGACTACGATCATCGCCCGAGCGCGGACACTGCTCGGCCGGCCTCGCCGCCGACAACCGAGGTCGCCCAGCTCGATCGCGGGCTGGCGAGGAGCGCCGATGAAGGCTCCTGGCTGCGGCTGGAAGGCACGCTGGGCGAGTTGACAATGCTCAAGGGGCTTTACGCAGACAGTAAATTGGACCCGCGCGGCCTCAAATTGCTGGATAAGGCCAATGCGACAACGAATGCGCTGCGCGAGGCAGCCGGGGGATACCGTTACCTGCACCTGGCCACGCACGGCTTCTTTGCAGCAGCTCGCTTCCGTTCGGCGCTCGAGCAACAATTGGACGCTCCACCTGCCGGGGCCGAAAAGCTAACCACGACCCAGAGCGTATCGGGCTATCATCCCGGCTTGCTTTCGGGCCTGGTGCTGGCCGGCGCAAACGAGCCGCAAACTGGCGACACCGGCTATTTGACGGCCGAAGAAGTCGGCACGCTCGACTTGCGCGGGGTCGAACTGGCCGTGCTCTCGGCGTGCGAAACCGGCTTGGGCAATGTGGCTGGCGGCGAAGGCCTGTTGGGTCTGCAACGGGCTTTTCAAGCAGCTGGGGCGCGCACCGTCGTGGCGAGCTTATGGAAAGTGCCCGATCAGGCGACGCGCCTGCTGATGGAACGGTTTTACAAGAACCTGTGGCAGCCGTCGCACAATCAACCGCAAATAACCAGGCTCGATGCCCTGCGCGAGGCGCAGCTTTGGATGCTGCGCGAAGGGGGCAGGAATCCAGACGTCAGCCGCGGCGCCCGCGGGCTGACGATGGAGGAGAATTCCCCGCGCGCGGATAAGCGCCTCCCGCCGTATTTTTGGGCCGCGTTCGTTCTCAGCGGCGACTGGCAATAAGCTCTCGCCCATCAACCGCGAAAGTGCCGAACAAGCGGCTCGCTTCCGCTTTCTGGCTGAGCACAGTTGAACGTTTCTTAGTTGGAGGGCACTGATGCTAACCATTGCCTTGCCGGCGCGGCATCGTTCGAGGCAGGCTCAGCCGCGGTGACCGACGTGGTGGGGCGTTTTCCTTGCCTCGTCTTGCGCGCTTCGGTCACATCGCCCGAGCCGAAGCCCGCCGAAATCGGTCGTACGGTAGCGCGCGGCGGTCACATCGACATGCTCACGAAGCGTCGGCAAATGGTCGTCGGCAGCAGGGGCACTCGCCATCGTAGCCGCGAACGAGCGCCGAAAAAGCGATTGGCTGCGTTAGGGTCATGATCGCCTTGAACGCCAGCGGGGCTCTGGGAGCGAGTTAGTCAACTTATCCCGGCTTCGCCTGCGAGTAGGATTGGCGGCCGGCCACGGATGGATAACCAAGCTATTTTGACTGCCATTTTATACGTCCTGCGACACGGTATCCGATGGGCGAAGCCCCCCTCATCGGTTGCGAATGTTTCTGGCATGACCTGCTGGCGGCGAATGGCCGAATGGAAGCGCGACGGGACATGGGAGAAGATCGAGCCAATCTTGCGAACCCTGCCGCATGCCGAAGCCGTTGATTGGGGGCGTGTCTGGACTGCCACGCCACGCGGCACATCGGTTAGACGCGCGGGCCAAAAGGGTCGTGAAACATCGTCTACGGCCGCCCACTTTGCCCGACGCCGCCGCTTCATGAGAGGTAATGCAGTTCGACGCACAAATGCTGCAAGGCGGTGGGCGGTGGCTGGCGAGAGGAGACCAACTGGCCGACCACCACCAGCACGCGCCGATGCCAACCGCTACGGCGATTCGAATCCCCTTTCATCTTCAGGCCGCTATCTAGAGACATTGAATCCGTTATCCGCGATGCTAGCACGTCGCCCAGCCTTGCGATTCAAACCAGCAATCGGCGGGTGGCGGCAACAAAAAAATCGCTTGAGCATTTTGCAGTCGATGTTACCGTGAAAAAAAGATCACCAGCCTCATCGCTCAGCCCTTCCTTTGGATCACGGCTATGGCAGCCTTGGCCAAAATGCGCATCCTTGTCGTCGAGGATCATGCCGACACGGCGGCATCGCTTTCTCTTTTGCTCAGCCACGCGGGCGCGACAGTGGAAGTGTCAGCAAACGGAAAGGACTGCCTTTCGTTGGTCGACGAGTTTCGACCGGATGTCATACTGCTCGATCTCGGGCTTCCCGGCATGAGCGGGTTGGAGGTTGCTCGCGAAGTTCGCTGCATCCGTCACAGCCCGCTGCTTGTCGCACTCACGGGCTTTGCGCATCAGCAATACCGTGACGAAGCCGGAGCAGCGGGTATCGAGCATTTTCTAGTGAAGCCGTGCGCGATCGATGACCTGTTAGCTGTTCTCGGCGGGCTAAAAAACTGCGCGTGAGCCAACGCACTGATAGAAGACGCGGCTACTGCTGGGCCACCGTGCTTCGAGTTGGCAAGAATGAGGTTCGGCTGGCATTGATGCTCATGCCGACATCACCATCCACCGCAGCGAATTCGTGAACGTCGGCGCTATGCGGTCGGAGATAAAGAAGCCGATGCCGCCTTGTCGGTCGCACGGAACGTCCCCAAGTTCACGAAGGCCGTGCTAGCACCCATCCGGCTGATTGACACTTATGCTGGATAGCGGCATCATTGCCCCCC